>JAUVLL010000352.1 GCA_030600745.1 Spirochaetaceae bacterium
CAGTAACTTCGGTGCAAAGGAGTTGGTGGATCCAAGACCCTGGACAGTTGGAACAATAACCGACACTTTTAAGAAATATACTGGAATCGGTACATTACTTCCTGCAATGGGTTATGGAGAAAAGCAGATAAAAGATCTTGAAGAAACAATAAATAAAACTGAATGTGATACGGTTATCATTGCAACTCCCATAGATTTAAACCGGATTGTAAAGATTAAAAAACCTACAGTCAGAGTCCGGTATGAACTGGATGAAATTTCAAAACCTGATCTTAAAGAGATTTTGACCAGTAGATTTGGATAAGAGATGGTTATGTAAAAGATAATGTAACTATTCAGGTAGATATGATACAAACTGAAAGGCAAAAGGGGCTTAGGCTGTCGGGAAGAAGGCTGTTAGGCTGTAGACTATTAGGGATGGCATTCGAAAGATAGACTGCCCTAATAGTCTAAAAGCCTTTAGCCTGATTGCCTAAGCAACCTGAATAGTTACAAGATAATTACAAAATGCTTTTGACTGGAAAATTTGAAGGCTTTTATAGAGTGTGCTTTTTAAATAACTAATATGCTCATTTAAATTATTAATTTGAACAAATCCGTTCAAAAGTATTAGATACTAAAAGGAGAAAAGATGTTATCAGATGTGAATTTACTGAGCGTTACCTCGGAGATAGGAAAATTGAGATCAGTTCTCCTCCACCGTCCGGGGAAGGAGCTTGAAAGGCTGACACCGGCATATCTGGAGGAGATGCTTTTTGACGATATCCCATGGCTAAAGAGGATCAGGCTGGAACATGATGAGTTTGCTGCAGTACTGCGCAGCCGGGGAAGCGAAGTGTTATACTATTCTGATCTGCTTTCGGATATTCTTACTAACAATGATGTTAAGAAGAGAGTGATAGATGATGTAATATCATTTTCCCATATCCGGAATAAGTATCTGGTTGATGAGATTGTAGAACTTCTCACTTCGAAAAATCCGGTAGAACTTGCAGAGATTATTATCTCAGGTCTTGCTATCTCAGATCTTCCCGGGAAAACAGGAAGGAGCAGATTGTCTGAATATATCGATGAAGCTTTTCCGTTTTATATCAGCCCCCTTATAAATCTTTATTTTACAAGGGATCCCGGAGCTGTTATCGACAATATAATGTCAATCAGCTCTATGAAGACAGAAGCACGGAGGAGAGAATCGCTGATTCTCCATCATATTAATAAATTTCATCCCAGATTTGCTGCCGGTTCAGGGGAGATATGGAATTCACACCAGAATCCGAACAGTATCGAAGGCGGCGATATACTGGTACTGAGCAAAGAAACAGTTGCCATAGGCTGCAGTGTGAGAACCAGCACAGGTGCAATAGAAGAAGTTGCAGAAAGACTTTTCAAAGGAAACACAGCTGTTAAAGAAGTACTTGTTATCCAGATTCCCTTTACCAGGGCATACATGCATCTTGATACTGTCTTTACCATGGTAGACTACGACAAGTTTACAATTTTTCCGGGAATCGAGAACAGTGTCAGGGTTTTCAGAATAACTGCCGGCCAAAAGACCGGGTTGAATATTAAACCGGTAGATGATTTATTATCAGCTTTGAAAACCTCTTTAAAGTTACCCTCAGTAAAGCTCATTCCAAGCGGTGGAGGTGATGTGATTACTGCAGCCAGGGAACAGTGGAATGACTCGACAAATACTCTGGCCATTGCTCCTGGTGTTGTTGTAACCTATGACCGGAATACGGTGTCCAATGAAACATTGCGAAGTAATGGGATAGAAGTTGTAGAGATAGAGGGCTCAGAGTTAGTCAGAGGACGGGGCGGCCCAAGATGTATGAGTATGCCATTGAATAGGGATCCTCTCTGAAATTAATAAAAACAGAGGGATTTTATATAAACAAAATTGCTATCTGGCGACGGCCGCTTTTTATGGTCGTGTCGGAACAGCCGCGGAGGAGAAAGTTATGCCGGTAAACCTAAAAGGAAGAAGTCTGCTTACATTAAAGGATTTTACTATGGAAGAATTCAATTATCTTTTGAATCTTTCTATGGATTTAAAAAGAAAAAAAAGAGCAGGAATAAGAGGAAATCTTCTTGATAGAAAAAATGTTGTCCTGCTTTTTGAGAAAGCATCCACAAGGACCAGATGTGCTTTTGAGACTGCAGTTTATGATGAAGGTGGAATGGTAACATTTCTTACTAACAGTCAAATGGGGAAAAAAGAATCCATAGAAGACACTGCAAAGGTTCTTGGAAGATACTATGATGGTATTGAGTTTAGGGGCTTTAAGCATGAAACAGTTGAATCTCTGGCAAAACATGCCGGTGTTCCTGTCTGGAATGGTCTGACAGATCTGTATCATCCTACACAAATCCTTGCAGACTTCCTTACCATTAAAGAGCATGTTGCCAAACCATTGAACAAGGTTAAATTTGTCTTTGTAGGTGATGCCAGAAGTAATATGGGGAACTCTCTAATGATCGGTGGTGCGAAAATGGGAATGCACTTTGTTGGTGTTGCCCCGAAAGAACTTTTTCCATCTGATTCATTGATCAATGAGATGAAAAAAGTTGCAGAACTAACAGGTGCTGTAATTGAATTTACTGAAAGTATAGATAAAGGTGTCAGGGATGCTGATGTGATCTATACTGATGTCTGGGTTTCCATGGGAGAAGAAGATAAGTATGAAGAGAGAATCAAGTTACTTGAACCTTATCGTGTAAACAAAGAACTTATGGGGAAAACAGGGAATACAGATACCATTTTTATGCATTGCTTACCGGCTTTTCATGATCTGGGGACAAGTGTTGGTCAGGAGATGCATGAGAAATTTGGAATAACAGAGATGGAAGTGACAGATGAAGTTTTTAGAAGCCCTCAGTCTGTTGTTTTTGATGAAGCAGAAAACAGGCTTCATACTATAAAGGCCATAATGGTTGCTACTATGGGGAATTTGTAGGAAAGTAAAGAAGGCTTTTAGGCTGTAGGCTATTAGGGGTTTTCCTGATAGCCTGAGTTATATTAAAAAATCGTACATATTACAAGTTCAACTTGTAATATGTACGATTTTTAGTGTTCTATAGATCATAGATCTTCTT
>JAUVLL010000135.1 GCA_030600745.1 Spirochaetaceae bacterium
AGTTTCAAACCACCTGCATCGGGTTGATCACTTATTACAGATACAATTTCACATTTCAATATTCCTGCTTCAACTGCCTCTATTATGGAGTGCAGATTACTGCCTGTTCCGGAAATAAGGACCGCTATTCCAAACACAGACTACCGCTTCCCTTTTTAATTACCCCGATAGTCCGGGCAGAAAATCCGGATTCTTCAATTATTTTCAGGGTCTCCTTTTCATCCCCTGAATCAATACAAATTACAAATCCTGTACCCATATTAAAAGTATGAAACATCTCTTCCTCATCAACACCCTTGTTCATGAGAAAATTAAATATCGGATTACTGTTCAGCCGCTTTTTATCTATAACAGCATCATATTCCGAACCAAACATGCGAGGTACATTTTCATACAGCCCCCCACCCGTTATATGAGCCATACCTTTTATTTTAATCTTCTCCAATATTTTCAGGATCGGCTTAACATAGATAGTTGTAGGTTTTAAAAGCTCCAGGCCTATGGGATTCCCAAAAAAATCTTCATCTAAATTTTCCACAAGCTTCCGGACAAGAGAAAAACCATTGCTGTGAACACCGGAAGAATCAAATCCAATAAGTATGTCTCCCTCTGCAATAGAACGTCCATCTATAATGCTGCTTTTTTCAACAGCCCCGACAGAAAACCCTGCAATATCATACTCTCCCTTACTGTAAAACCCCGGCATCTCTGCAGTCTCACCACCAGTCAGAGCACACCCGGCTTCAATGCAGCCATCTGCAATACCTTTGACAATAGAAGCCGCTTCCTCTGCTTTCAATTTTCCACATGCAAGATAATCCAGAAAAAACAGAGGTTTTGCTCCATGGCAGAGGATATCGTTGACACACATGGCTACGCAATCGATGCCAACAGTATCGTAGATTCCCAATTCAAAAGCAATTTTCAACTTAGTTCCAACTCCATCAGTTCCGGAAACCAGTACCGGTTCCTTATAGTTCTTTAATTCATAAAGAGCAGCAAACCCACCCAAAGATGAAAGAACACCATCAGTAGCAGTCCGTTTTGAATGATCCTTTAGTAAGGACACAGTCCTGTAACCTTCCTCTTTGTTCACACCTGCACTGGAATAATCAATCATTCTGCATCACCTCTTTCCCTCTTCCTATCTGTGCCGCCACAGGATATATTCCTGTAAAACACCCCATACAGAAATTCTCTTCACCACCCAGAGAAGATAGAAGACCTTCCCTGCTAAGATAACCAAGGCTGTCTGCACAAATAATTTTATTCATAGCTTCAATAGTTCCTTCTCTGCCAATCAACTCATTTCGATAGGGTGTATCAATTCCAAAATAACAGGGATATGAAACAGGAGGAGAAGCCACCCGGAGGTGTACTTCTGAAGCACCGGCTGCCCTCAGCATCTCCACGAGTTTCCGGCTGGTGGTTCCACGAACAATGGAATCATCAATCAGAACAACTCTTTTCCCCTTTACACTGTTTTTCATCACGTTTAGTTTTACGTTAACAGCCCTCTCTCTTAATTCCTGGGAAGGAGTAATAAACGTTCTTCCAACATATTTATTTTTTATCAATGTCATCTCATAGGGTATACCCGATTTTTTAGAATAACCAACAGCAGCAGGAATTCCGGAATCCGGAACACCGGATATGATATCAGCCTCTACCGGACATTCTTCAAAAAGCCTTTCTCCTGATCGACAACGCATTTCATACACATCTATTTCATCAATTATACTGTCCGGTCTGGCAAAATATATATATTCAAAAGAACAGGTCTGGCAGGAAGTTCTCTCCATATTGTTTATGGAATGCAATCCATCTTTATCCGCAATAACAATCTCTCCAGGCTTAACATCTCTTACAAATTCAGCCCCCACAGTATCCAGGGCACAGCTTTCAGATGAAAAAATCCATGTATCACCAAGTTTACCTATACAAAGAGGGCGTATCCCGTTTCTGTCTCTCGCTCCAACCATACAGTCATTTGAAAGAATAATAATTGCATAGGATCCCTGAATAGTATTGGCAGCATCACTTACCGCCTCAGGAAGACCCTTCTTATAAGCCCGGGCAATCAAATTAAGAATAACCTCAGAATCCGAGGAGGTTTGAAACAAGCGTCCGGTATCTTCAAGAAGATCACGAATAACATCGGCATTCACTATATTTCCATTATGACTGATGCTTAAAGGACCAAGTTTGGTCACTGCATCCAGAGGCTGGGCATTTTTTATATCACTGTTCCCGGTTGTAGAATAACGTACATGTCCAATCGCTGAAGGACCTTTTAGTGAATTAAGTTTTTCTTTGGTAAAAACCTCTGAAACAAGACCCATTCCCTTCTGCACCTTAATTTCTTCACCATTACTTACAGCAATCCCTGCACTCTCCTGCCCACGGTGCTGCAGTGAATACAATCCGTAATAGGTAACTACTGCAGCATCAAGGGGAGATACAGAGTAACAGCCGAATACACCGCATTCCTCTTTCAGTTTATCTTCTTCAGACAGTTTATCGTTTTCAGGAAATTTGTCATTTTTATACATCTATGTTTTCCAGTCTTTTCAAAACTCTGATATATTCCATTACAGCTTTACTCCTTCTTTATTATCCTTTGTAAATTTCTCTTTCATTTCCAATCTGTATTGCCTCATCCTATTCTGAAGATCATTATCTGAACTGTACAAAAACTGAACAGCAAGAAGTGCGGCATTTGATGAATTATTAATTCCCACAGTTGCTACAGGAATTCCCTTCGGCATCTGTACAATGGAAAGAAGTGAATCCATTCCATCCAGAGCAGCCTTAAGCGGGACACCTACAACAGGAATGGTTGTAAGAGAGGCAATTACCCCTGGCAGATGAGCAGCCAGTCCTGCTCCGGCAATAAAGCAGCCGACGCCATCTGCTTCCATTTTTGTAATTTGTTCCCGAAGTAACTCAGGCGCTCTGTGGGCAGAAATAATATGAGCGCTCCAGGCTATACCAAACTCATCCAGCACCCTTCCTGCATTTCTCATTACATCTTTATCTGAACTACTCCCAAGAATAATTCCAACTTTCACATCAATTCTCCTTTGGTTGTCAACAAATTAACAAAAAAACCGTCATCAGACTACCAAAGGTAATCGAATGACGGTTATTGTTACGTAGCAATCCTTTGGATACTTACGTAAATCGAAACCTCACCTGATTCACCCATAGTAGAAGAATTTAAGGTTCCTCTGTAGAAACTGCCGGTCCATATTACCAGCGTTATATGGATGAAATGCTCTTTAAAAAAGCATTTCAGTTATAAAAAATAATTTACCCCGGACTCAAAGATCTTCTGATCCTTATCTCCGGGAACATTTATACCTATAAAATCTCCTGTTCTTTCGGAATGCCCCATCTTACCCATAATTCTGCCGTCCGGACTTGTCAGCCCTTCAACGGCAAAGGCGGAACCGTTAGGGTTAGCAGGATACTGCATACTTACATTGCCATCTAAATCTACATACCGGCTGCTTATCTGCCCACGTTCAAAAAGTTCTCTAATCTCCTCATCGTTTCCAATAAACCGTCCTTCCCCATGGGAGACAGGAACTGTATGAATCATCCCCTGACTAAGGGAAGAATACCACGGAGAAAGGGTAGATACAACACTCGTTCTGACCATTCTGGAAACATGACGCCCTATTTTATTAAAGGTCAAGGTTGGTGCATCAGACGACATATCCCTTATTTCACCATAGGGAAGAAGGCCAAGTTTTAAAAGGGCCTGAAAACCATTGCATATTCCAAGAACAAGGCCGCCTCTTTCATTTATAAGATCCATCAGTGCATCCTCAATTTTGTTGTTTCTCAAAACTGATGCAATAAACTTCCCGGAACCATCCGGCTCATCTCCTGCACTGAAACCACCCGGGATCATTACAATTTGTGATTCTCTGATATCTTTTGCAAGAATAGAAAGAGATTCCTCAATCTCATGAACTTGCTGATTGCGAAAAACAGGGCTTTTAATAATTGCACCTGCCCTGGTAAACTGTCTGGCTGAGTCGATTTCACAATTTGTTCCGGGAAACACGGGAATACAGACCTGTGGCTTAGCGTTCTTTAACAGGTTTGGCTTTAACAGCTTTGATCCTTCGATTTTTTTACTTCCTTCAGCTCTCTCGAAAAACTCGGGAACCGGAGTGACAAGGGTATCATCGGCATGATGTGTGGGGAAAACATCTTCCAGGGAACCTGACCATGCTGAAAGAGCATCTTTCAGGGGTATCACAATATTATTACTGCTTATTCTTTCCCCTGGAACTGTTACTCCAAGTTTATGGATACTAACCCCGACCGGGATCTTAAGTTCAGGAAATTTATCTTTTAATTCAACAATTACTGATCCATACATGGGTCCAAAAAAATCAAAACCGTCCTCTAATTCTATTCCAATCATGTTGCCGAAACACATTTTGCTTATGCATTCAGCAATTCCTCCATAACGTACAGAATGGGCTGCCGAAACCTGCCCCTCTTTTACAAGATTGTATAGATAATCCAGATTTGATCTCATTACTCCAAAATCAGGAAGTTCATCTTTATCCCTTTGTACAGTCAGGATAACAATATCACTGCCAGTTTTCTTAAATTCCGGTGAAATAATATCAGAAGCTTCTCCAACTGATACTGCAAAAGCAGCAAGAGTTGGCGGAACAACCAGATCATTGAAAGATCCTGACATACTGTCTTTCCCGCCAATAGCAGGAATTGACAGTTCTTTCTGTACTTTCAAGGCTCCTAAAAGAGCTGCGAACGGCTTGCCCCACTTCAGCTTGTCGCCACCAAGGTTTTCAAAATATTCCTGAAGTGTAAGACGGATACGATGGGAATCACCTCCGGCAGCAGCAATCTTTGTTACTGCCTCTATAATCCCGTAAACTGCCCCATGAAAAGGACTCCATTTGCCAATAGCAGGAAGATATCCCTCACTCATCAGACTAACAGTAAAAGTATCCCCATCATAAACGGGAATCTTTGAAACCATAGCCTCTATGGGAGTAAGCTGATATTTTCCGCCAAATGGAAGTAGTACCGAACCGGAACCTATGGTAGAGTCAAAACGTTCACTTAAGCCCTGCAGACTGCATACATTAAGATCCCCAAGAATCTCCATCCATTTATTGTACACGGTTTTAGGATTATCTCTCTCAGTTTCACACTTCTCTTTCCGATCAGCAAAAAAACTTCTGTCTGAGGGAGCCCTTAATGTAATATCTGCCCGGGCTGTTACACCCCCTGAGTCAAGGAAATCCCTGGAAAAATCGACAATAAGTTTATCTTCCCATTCCATTTGAAGACGATTTGTATCAGTAACAACTGCCACCCTTGTGGCAAGAAGATTTTCCTCTGCAGCCAGAGAACAAAAAAGATCTTCATCATTGGCCTCCACAACAACTGCCATTCTCTCCTGTGATTCGGATATGGCAAGTTCAGTACCACTTAGACCCTCATATTTTTTAGGTATTCTGTCAAGATTAATTACAATTCCCTCTGTAAGCTCTCCAATTGCAACACTTACACCACCGGCACCAAAATCGTTGCAGCGTTTTATAAGTCTTGCAGCTTCCCCGTTTCTAAAAAGCCGCTGAAGCTTCCTCTCCTCAGGAGGATTTCCCTTCTGGACCTCTGCTCCGGCAGTCTCGACAGAATCTTCATCATGAACCCTGGAGGAACCGGTTGCACCGCCGCAGCCGTCCCTCCCTGTCATACCTCCCACAAGGATAACAACATCTCCTTTTATGGGAGTATTTCGTCTTACATTATCTTTAAGGGCCGCCCCTATTACTGCTCCTATCTCCATCCTTTTTGCAATAAAATCATCATCGTACACCTCCCGCACATGACCGGTGGCAATACCGATCTGGTTTCCATAGGAACTGTATCCGGCGGCCGCTCCCAGAGTTATAACTCGCTGTGGAAGCTTCCCCTTCAGGGTCTGATCCATCGAAACAGTAGGGTCTCCGCTTCCTGTCAGCCTCATGGCCTGATAGACATAACTCCGCCCGGAGAGGGGGTCACGAATAGCACCCCCAAGGCAGGTAGCAGCACCTCCGAAGGGTTCGATCTCTGTTGGATGATTATGGGTTTCATTTTTAAACATCAACAGCCATTTCTGAATGCTGTCTCCAACCTTTACATCTATATTGATACTACAGGCATTTATCTCCAGGGAAACATCAAGATCTTCCAATAAACCTCTTTTCCCAAGATCCTTCATCCCGATAACAGCCATATCCATAAGGGTAATATCCCTTGATAATTCATCAGTACCATAGACATATTTTCTTGTCTTCAGATACCCATCGTATGTTTCTTCTATAACCCTGGTAAACCGGCCTTCCGGAAACGAAACTTCATCAATACCTGTTGTAAAGGTTGTATGCCTGCAGTGATCAGACCAGTAGGTATCAAGCACTTTAAGTTCAGTAGGGGTGGGATCTCTCTTCTCTTTATTACTAAAATATTCCTGGCAAAAATTCAGATCAGCAAAACTCATGGAAAGGGACATATCTTCATGAAACACCTTAAGGGAAGCAGAATCCATTTTTATAAATCCCTCAATGTACTCTGCCTCTTTCGGAGCATCTCCCAATTCCGGCTTAAGCTTATCCCTGCTCCAGGGACTCCCCTCTTTTGAGTCAACAGTATTGATCAGATAGTTTTTAATCCTCTTAAGATCTTTTTTACTGATATCTCCCTTCAGAATATAGACACGGGCAGTATTTATATCCTGCCGGGATCCATGTGTTATAAGCTGAATACACTGGGAAGCCGAATCAGCCCGCTGATCAAACTGCCCGGTTAGATAAAGAACTGCAAAGGCTGTCTCATCTTTCTCCATGGGAAAATTATCATGATAAAGATTATCTACAGGTGGTTCAGAAAGAATTGTTCTGCAGATTTTACTGTAGACTTCATCATCAGGAACTTCAAAATCATAACGATTAAGGATTCGTACTCCCTCAAGTTTTGGAAGAGTAAGCTGATCTTTCAACTGATGGAACAGATCCAGTGAATGAGTATTGTAGTTCTCTTTTTTCTCAACATATACGCTTTTCATTAATTATCCACCTAACTTTTCGATTAACTCTTTACTCCTATTTTCTAAAGTCACAGATTGTGACCTTGATAGATTTTCATTCATCTTCAACTTTATATTCACCCTTTCCCATTATTTTTTTCATTTCACGGTCAAAATCTGAAATATACTTTTTATCTTCAGCTTTTCTATATTTTTCATATTCAAATTTTGCTTTTCCAATTGCTTTTTGATGGCTTACTATTCCAGCATTAGTAAGAAGTTCTTTTTCACTTATTTTCAAAAAATCATCCAGCTTTTGTATCCAGTCCAACATTTTCATTAATCTGCCGTTTGTTGCCTGTAGTTCAGCAAAATCCAGGTACATTGAGACTATGAGATTGAGCTGTTTTAACTCATCTTCTGACAGATAGTTCTTCGCAATTCCAATGTCTCTTGTGGTTATATATTTGCCTTTAAAATTGGTAAGTCCTAAAAATGGCTTATCAGCATCAACTCTATCATTGATCATCTCGGCGGCGGTCTGTCCATGGATAGCAAAATGCATCTTGTTTTGCACTGTAGCAAAAAACTCTTTTGTTTCAGCATCATCATTTTTATAATCAATGCTGGTTGTATAAATATCAGTTACTTTCTGGTAGAAATTTCTTTCACTGCTTCTAATATCCCGAATTCTTTGCAGTAGTTCTTCAAAATATCGCGATCTGGCACCTTCCTGTTTCAATCTGTCATCATCCATCGTAAAACCTTTTACAATGTATTCATGAAGCCGTTTTGTTGCCCACTGACGGAACTTTGTCCCCTGAGGGGATTTTACCCGATATCCAACTGATATAATAACATCGAGATTGTAGTATTTTACCTGTTTACTTTGAGTTTTCCCCTCTATTGCACCGTGTTTAGTGGTATGTGTAAAAAATGCACACACCACTTTTTCATCTAATTCTCCTTCATTGAAAATATTGTTTATATGACGAGTTACTGTTGTTCTATCTTTTACAAAAAGAATTGACAGTTGCTCTTGTGTCAACCAAACAGTTTCATCTTCCAGCTGCACCTGGAGTTTTGTTGTACCGTCTGGGGATGTATAAATTATAATTTCTGAATTATTTCCCATTTTTTAACCTTTTCTTTATTTCTGATACACCAAGATTATAGAATTTAGTTTTATAGT
>JAUVLL010000343.1 GCA_030600745.1 Spirochaetaceae bacterium
GAGAGTGGACATAACATCCCTGGCAGCAAGATATTCCTGGTATGACATTTTTGAAGTCCCCTTACGATAGCGAAAAGTAGTTCATTCTTCTCCCAAATACAGTTTCATTACCTTTTCATCCTCTAACAGTGACATTCCTTCTCCTTCCAGCCTGTTCTGCCCCATCTCAAGGACATACCCCCTACCTGATATGGATAAAGCCATCTTAGCATTCTGTTCTACCATCAAAACAGTAGTACCGGCATTATTAATATGCGTTATCTTATCAAACACAACTCCCCTGAATTTAGGAGAAAGCCCTGCCGTAGGTTCATCCAGAAGCAGCATATCAGGTCCAATCATCAATGCCCTGCCCATAGCCAGCATTTTTACTTCACCGCCACTTAGAGTAGATGCTCTTTGATTCTTTTTTTCTCTTAATACAGGGAACATATTAAAAATCTCATTGGTGATATCATCTATATTACGCTTTAAAAAAGCTCCCATTTCCAGATTTTCCATTATAGTAAGAGAATTAAACACATTTTTTTCCTGAGGTACATAACCTATGCCCAATGCTACGATCTTCTCAGTAGACTCAATAGTAATATCTTTTCCATTAAAAAAGATATGACCATCCCTTGGCTTAAGCAATCCGATAATGGCCTTAAGTAACGTGGATTTACCTGCTCCGTTGGGACCTATAATAGATACGATTTCGCCTCTGTCTACATGAATGGATAAACCTTGTAGAATATCCATATCAGTATACCCACAGACCACCCCATCAACTTCAAGTAAACTCAATCTCCCCCTCCTAAATATGCATCACGGACTCTTAGGTCCTTTTTTACTTCCTCAGGTGTTCCCTCTAAAATGATCTTACCCTGGCTCATAAAGCTGAGTGTATCACTTACCTTGGTGATCAAGGGAATATCATGTTCTATTATTAAAAAGGTCATACCCTTTTCTCTTAGTTCTTTGATATAAATCACCAGTTTCTTAGCCAGAGTGGGATTGACCCCTGCAAAAGGTTCATCTAATAAGAGCATTATCGGATCGATCATCAATGATCTTGCCATCTCTAATAATTTTTTCTGTCCTCCTGAAAGGGCACCTGCATATTCATCCTTCATGTGCAGCATATCAAAAAAGTCGAGGATCTCAAGGGCCTTTTCTTTTGCCATATCCTCTTCTTTTGACACTTTACCTGATTTGAGCCATATATTCCATATCTTTTCTCCACTCTGTCCTTTGGGACCAAGCATCATATTATCAAGCACTGTCATCCTGGACAGTGCCTTAGTTATCTGGAAAGTCCTGACCATGCCTATCCTTGCTCTTTTAAAAGTAGGCATATCGTCTATCCTGATATCATTAAAAAGGATCTTTCCGCTATCTGCTTTATAGTAACCTGTTATCAGGTTAAATAGTGTAGTCTTACCAGCACCGTTTGCACCGACCAGGCCAGTTATTGCCTGCTTTTTTACACTTAGGGAACAATCATCAACTGCCAGGATACTCGCGAATTGTTTTTTTACTTCTTTTACTTCAAGTAAACTGTGCTTCATGTTATCTCCCCAGTCCCAGTTCCTCTTTTTTACCCAACAACCCCTGCGGTTTATACATCATAAAGACCACTAGCAGTAAACCAATAATCATAATTCGTAACGAGGCCATTTGAGTAGAATCGAACATAACGAAATCCTGCAGTAATCTTGTACCGCTGTAAAAGAACTGTAACATAAATGCACCCACAATAATACCTTTATTATTTCCACTTCCTCCAAGAACAACAATGATCCAGGCATAGAAAGTCTCCATAGGTATAAAGTTCCTGGGATTGATGTACTGAAGATTAAAAGCCAGCAAGGCGCCTGCAAATCCGGCAATAGCAGATCCGAGTATCAATACCTGTATCTTATAAGAGAATACATTCTTGCCTAACGCAGAAGCAACATCTTCATCTTCCCGAATTGATTTTAACACTCTTCCCCATGGAGAGTGCACCAATTGTTCAAGCAGTATATAAATAACAGCCAGTGAGACAAAAGTAAAAAGAAAAAGAAAATAATTATAATCAAAAGGTATCAGTTCTTCAAAAGGTCTATCAAAACCGTGCAGTCCCATTGGTCCCCTGGTAAGCCAATCCTCATTAAGCAATATCAGCCTGACGATCTCTGAGAAACCGATAGTTACTATAGCCAGATAATCAGCCTTAAGTTTAAGAGTAGGAATACCTACCAGCATTCCAAAAAATCCTGCCAGGACCACACCTGCTGCCATGGATATCCAGAGTGGAAAACCACCCTGGTTCAGCAGTACAGTAGTATATGCACCAATAGCCAGAAAGCCTACATGTCCGAAATTTATCAACCCTGTAAATCCCCACTCAAGATTTAACCCAAGAGCAAATATAGCAAAAATCCCGGTGATCAGACCAATAGCAACTAAATATTCGATCATATCTTAGTCCCCTTAAAGATCCCTTCCGGCTTGCACAACAGTACCACTATCATTATTGCCAGACTCACTCCGAGTTTATATTCAGACGGAAGGAAAAGAGTACTTATTTCCTGGGAAAGCCCGATGATCATTCCTCCTACTATTGCACCGTATGGATTTCCAATCCCACCCAGTATAACTGCTGCAAACATAGGAAGAAGAAGGAACCACCCCATATTAGGCCTGATTGCTGTCTCAAGTGCATACAATACACCTGCCGCACCAGCGAGGCTTATTCCTACAAACCACATCCACTGGATAACCTTATCTACGTTAATACCTGATATCCTTGCAAGATCAATGTCATCTGATAAAGCTCTCATTGCCTTTCCTGTTCTGGTATATTTCAAAAGGTAATGGACTATTATCATAAATACCAGGGCTGTTCCAAATGCAATGATCTGATTATAAGTTACTATTACCCCGAACATCTCCGTACCTTTGAGTACTGGCAGGTCATAATGCCTAGAACCGCCTCCCCAGAAAAAGATTAAACCATTTCTAATGATCAGGGCAATACCTATGGAAATGATGATCAGTGATACCAGGTCTGCCTTTTTTTTTCGCATAGGTTTCCAGACAAGAAAATCAAGAAGAACACCGATCGCACCGGTAATAACAATAGAAATAAAAAATGATAATATAATATTAAGACCAAGCGTTACATTCAATAAAAAAGCAATATATGCACCAAGAGCCATAAAATCCGCATGGGAGAAGTTAGCA
>JAUVLL010000106.1 GCA_030600745.1 Spirochaetaceae bacterium
AATCGGGTCAGAGGAGGCAAAAGCCTCCGTCTGCCCACAGCACCGTGCGTACGGGTCCGTACACGGCTCCTCATGTCATTATAATCCACTTATTCAACTCAAACCAGTGTTTCAGTTTGGCATCAGATTTTATTTTCAAACCTAATCCATCAATAAACCATCTATTGGGGTAAGCCCTTTCAACTGCACGAGTATGGGATAATGCCCATCTCGCCTTATTTCCGTAGACTACCCTTGCTGTTTTCTTAGACACTCCCCGTTTTACCAATTTATTATAGAGGTTACGTTTACTCTTTTGCTGATCAACTAACCTTGATCGCAACCTCCTTCGGATGTGCGCTTCAATTCTATTCAGCTGTGCCGGGTACTGGGTCATATTGTAATAATTTGCCCAACCCTCATACCATTTGTTAATTGTTACAACTGTCTGATTGATTGTCTGGTGGGTTCCCCGTGGTGTAAGCTCTTTCACTTTCTCCATTGCTCTATTCATTGAGACTACAGAGATAGCAATAGTTCCGGTGATTATTGTCATCCCCAGAAACTTTACAAACTTAGATTTTGCTACCTTGCTTTTCTCGCTGTTAATTACCAGCTTTAGCTTATTCTCAATAAATTTCGTTATGTTCTGCATAACTCGTTCTGCTGACTTTCTTGATCCTACAAAGATGTTACAATCGTCTGCAAATCTACAGAACTGAAGTCCACGTCTTTCAAGCTCTTTGTCCAATTCATCCAGTACTACATTGCTCAATAGGGGGCTAAGCGGAGAACCTTGTGTTGTCCCTTCTTCTGTTGGGATTACACTTCCATTAGTCATCACACCACTTCTTAAGGTTATTCCTATGAGTCTGAGGATTCTCTTATCCTCTACTATCTTTGATAACCTTGTTATCAGTCTGTCGTGGTTTACCCGATCAAAGAATTTTGAGAGGTCAATATCTACTACAAATTCTTTTCCGGTTTGTACGATTTCCTGTGCACTTTTAACTGCTTGCTTCTGGCTCCGTCCAGGACGAAAGCCATAACTTGAATCCGAAAATATTGGTTCAAATAGTGGTTCCAGTAACAGTTTGAGGGACGCCTGCACTACTCTGTCACGAATACAAGGTACTCCCAACAGACGAACTCCTGCCCCTCCGGGTTTTGGTATCTCTACCCTTCTTACTGGTTGTGGTTTGTAAGTCCAACTGATTAGTTCCGTCTTCAGCTGGATTAGCTCTTCGTCAAGGTTCTTCTCATATTCCTTGATGGTTACCTTATCTATTCCAGGTGAACCACCGTTTGCTTTCACTGCCTTGAATCCCTGTTTCAACAATATTGTTGAACAGAGTATCTCGAAAAGTCTTCGTTCCTCAGTGAATAGTTGCAGTTGTTCCACTTTTACTCCTTTGCACTGCTCCATCTAAGACCTTATCATGATTGGGTCTGGACAATTTTTACGCTTTGTCCGCCAGTCATACCTGTTACGGCAGGTCTAGGAACAGCAGTTATTTGTGTCTGCTGTAACTCAACGTCATGTTCCACCCTTCGCCTCTAACTTCCTTGTCACTTCCTGCAAGTTTTATCCTCAGGCACGTCACCGTACCGTCACAGGCTTACAGTTTTACGACTACTACGGCTTCATCTGCAGACCTCTGGAACATAATTCCATTATTGCTAATGTATTTAGAAGATCTCATGTCGTTGTTACACAGTCTTCATTCCAGCGGTCAGTCCCCGGGTAAGAGCAATAATTTTATTAGTTTCTCACCTATCTTCATTACAAATACGGGTTTTACGTAAAGGATATTGGACTTCGGTATTTCTCGGCACCTTATCCCCCATACCTGCCTTACGAAGGTTCACTTTCACTTAGGTAGAAACCTCGACTCCGGCTTCCTTCAGATTCCTCATTGGACTTACCGCTCCCTATTTTGTCTGGCTTCTCAGACGGGCTTGTAAGTTTTCTTCGGACACCCTTGCCTTTGTCTACTTCTTCCCTCCTTTCTGGGTGATGGTAGGACTTTCACCTACTAACTATTGCCCATGCCGGGCGCACGAGACAAGGCATGCCTTGTCTCTACGGGTTTTTCCGTTTATAGCATCCTGTACATCCAAGGACATGGACATGTTTTTTGTCTGGTTTAATAAAAACTCTGGCAATAACATGACCATCCCAGGGGACTTCTTTGTTACACACAGGACAAATTCGTAAAATCTCCGAATTAGGTGGATAACAGTAGGGACAACCATTAATTTCCATCATACTGTCCGGTTTCCCCGGGAAAAGAACCGATTTAACCCTCTTGTTATCCGTTAAACTGGAACCACAAAGAGGACATTTTGTTGTTTTACCTGTTTCGGTTATTGTCGTAGGGGCGAACAGCTGTTCGCCCCTACGGCGACCATACCTCTCTATCATAAAAAGAAGAATAAGAAGGACAATGACCACCGTTCCTGTTATTAAAAGCATAAAAATATCTATAACTATTCTCCTTTTGCAGGTATTATGTGTAATCAATTGGTAGAGACACAAAATCTTATGTCTCTACTTAGATTATATCCTTATCAGAGGTGTTGTAAATAAACACTTAAGGAATTATTATTCTTTTATGGGAAAATTGTATATTGTTGCAACACCAATAGGAAACCTGGGTGATATTACATTCAGGGCCCTGGAAATTCTTAAATCTGTAGATACTATAGCATGTGAAGATACCCGGCATAGCGTAAAACTGTTAAATCATTACGAAATCCGGAAACCCTTAATTAGCTGCAGATCCCAGAATGAAGCTTACGTAGCAGTAAAAATTGCTGAAATTCTCAGCTCCGGTCAGGATGTTGCCTATGTCAGTGACGCAGGAACTCCCGGATTAAGTGATCCGGGTAATAAATTGGTTCAAATAATAAGGACCGAAGGTTTTGAAGTTATCCCAATTCCAGGTGTTTCTGCTTTTGGTGCAATTATCAGTGTTGCCGGTAATTCAGGTAAATCTGTAACTTTTGACGGATTTTTAAGTCCAAAACCAGGGAAAAGGCGAAAAAGAGTAAAAGAGCTTCTTGCAAGGGAAGATAGTTTTGTTCTATATGAATCTCCATTTCGGATTGTAAAGCTTGTTAAAGACATTGTAGAGGCAGAACCAGACAGAATCCTTCTAATTGGCAGGGAAATGACCAAAATATATGAAGAATTTATCGAAGGTCCGGCACAGGAAGTACTTGAAATACTTAAAGGACGAGAAAAAGTAAAAGGAGAGTTTTCTTTACTTGTTTATGAGAGGAAAAAGAGTTAATATAAAGACAGCAGGTGACGATAGTTTAATTGTATGGGAGCTTTTGCGGTGCCTGGTCGTTAGCAAGCTAACTGCTCGGCTATGCGACCTTAGTACAGTGTGTTTATCAGTTATGGCTATATTGCTACTGTTATTTCACTAAGTAATGTATGCTGGTGGGCATATTAGTGTAATTGGACATAATAAACACTGGAAATCAAGACAGCGCAAATAGCTTTAAAAGGAAGGGATTGGTAATGAACATAAACAGCTTAGGTCCGGTAGATCCTGTATCAAAGCAGAATAAAACAAACAATGTTGTAAAACCTGTAAGTACTGACAGTAAGGACTCAATTCAAATTTCCAACGATGCTAAAGCTATGGCTGAAGTATACAGTGTCGCAGAAACTGTTAAAGCATCACCCGATGTCAGGATGGATCGAATTGAGGAAGTTAGAGAAAAATTAAAAGATCCTTCATACATTGATAATAAAGTTATTGAATCTGTAGCAGACTCGGTTATGGACCTCTTTGGTCTCTCCTGATAAATAATCATTCATATTACAGCAGAAGTTTTATAACTTCTGCTTTTTTTTTCTTAATTTAAAGCTTTTTGCGCAGTTGATAGTATCTTTCGCAAAAACTTTTTAATAAAAAAATTGGAATTTTTTCAATTATCAGTTATTGTGTAAGGCATGAAAGATCTTATTTTTACTGCACATTCTGAAGTGTACTGCTCATATGGTTCTTTAAAACGACTTAAAGAGATTATTAGTCCATATGGACACCGGTTACTTATTGTAACAGAGAAAGAATTAGCTGACAGTTCAGCCTTTAAGAAAATTAAAGACGAAATTCGAAAAAGTGATCTGGATCTGATTACCTTCGCAGAAATCACATCATCATCTACAACCCATTCTATTGAAAAAGCATCAGAAATTGCCAGGGTCTCCAGGGTGCAGGCTGTCCTTGGTTTTGGAGGGATACGTGCTCTTTCTGCAGCAAAAGCTGTCGCCGTTGCGACTGGTTATACCGGAAATTTTTATAATATAATGTCCGACACCCCCCCCTCGCTTATTCCTATTCCGTATATAGAAATAGCCGGTACATTTAGAAATCCATTTATGCTTGGTTCTGAATTTATTGTTCCGGATGCCAGAAATGGTGCACTTCAGGTTGTTTCTGTAAAAAATTCTGCACCTGCTGCAATTATCATTGACCCATCTTTATTTATGGATATTCCAAAACAGTATAGAATTGCAACGCTTATGGATGTTTTTCTGGAAGCTGTTGAAGGATATCTATCTATTCGCTCCAATTTTATTTCAGATATGCTGTTCCTTAAAACAATTAGCATGATAGTAAACCTGCTCCCTTCCATTCTTGAAGATCCTGAAAATCCGGATAACCTTCTACAGGCCTCTAAAGCCGGGTTTTCTACAGCTCTCGGCCTTACCATTAGTTCTACAGGACTGGGAACTGCATGTGCCGCAGAGATTAACAGACAATTTGGGACATCCAGAGCTATAACAGCTACAGTTTTATTACCCTATATTCTGGAATATGGGTTACATACATGTCCTGAAAAAATTTCCAGAATGGGACCAATTTTAGGAGAGGATATTTCAGGTCTCTCTGTCATATCAGCTGCAGATAGAGTTATTGAATCATTGCGATTATCCATAGGAATTCAAAATCTCCCGGTTCGTTTGAGCGAGCTTGGAATAAAAAAGGAGAATCTAATTTCTGTTGCAGAACAAGTGCACAAACTCCCAATGATCGAATTTCTACCATCAAAAGTTACAGTAGAAAAGATATATAAACTTCTTAAAGACGCTTTATGATAACAATCAGGAAACTTACAAGCCTCCCGGCAGTTACCGCCTTACGAAAAGCTGCCCGATTATTACAGGGATTTGAAGCAGATATTAAACTGGGGAAAATCCCTAATCCTGTTTATCTAAAAGATCTACTATCGTTTATTGCCAGTTCACCAATACTTTCCATAGAAGAAAGTATCAGAATTGAAAATCTAATATCGGAATACAATAATAATCCAGATAAAACTCTTAGAATATGCAACAGTTTACGTCATATTCTACTTACAAATCTAAATGAAGCACCTGCAGACTGGGATCTGGTAATTACTACTATAGCCGGACCAGAGAAACGACAAATACTCCCAATAGAGATATATCTTGATGATATACGATCTCCATTTAATGTTGGTTCAATATTCAGAACATCTGAATCCTTCGGCATCAGTAAAATACTGATTTCTGAAGGGACATCATCCCCTACCCATAGAAGAGCCTTAAGAACTTCCATGGGGTGTACTGATATTATCCCCTGGGAAAAGAGAAAATGCCGGAATTTACAGAATAGAAATATCTTTGCTCTGGAGTTGAATGGTAAACCGGTAGATAATTTCAGATTTCCTGACAATGGTATTTGTATAATTGGTTCTGAGGAACTCGGAGTAAGCCCTGAGTGTCTGTTGATGGCAGATAAAAGTTTTGGAAGGGTATCAATACCCCTGGCCGGAACAAAAGGCTCAATTAATGTCTCAGTGGCATTTGGAATATTAATGCATAATTGGTATAATCGGATTGTGAAACCGTAGGGGCGACCGGCCGGTCGCCCCTACGGTTTATCGGTGAAGAGCCCGTTCAATATCGGCAAGATTAAAACCTACCAGGATTCTGCCGTTAATATCAAGAACAGGGACACCCATCTGTCCGGATTTTTTTACCATCTCATTTGCTTTATTCATGTCCGTAGCAACATTATAATCAGTAAACGTAATTTTGTGTTTTCTAAAATAATCTTTTGCCAGTGTGCAGTAGCTGCAGCTTGGTGTTGAATATACACTTATTGCCATAATATCCTCCATATGTATATATACATTATACTATATATGGATATAAGTCAAGTGTTTTACATTTTTTCCTTGGCATTTACCTGATTTGTAAAAGCTGCCGACAGACGCTGCAGAATTATCATCAGCTGATCTTCAGAATTTATCCCAAAATTAGCAAGAACATCTTCATCAACCTGCTCAAATACCATCTCATCACTCTCAATATTTGCAATTGAATTTGCAAGATATATCGTATAAACAACATCTCTATATTCCTTTGAACATTGCCCTGGTTCGTGATGATATCGTATGGATTCAATAAGGGATTGAGGAAAATTCCACTTTTCTGCTACAAGCCCTCCAATCTCAGCATGATTCAAACCTGCAGAAAGGTCCTCAAAGAGATTACGTTGAAGTTCTTTTTCAATACAAAAATTATTTATCTTTTCAAGAAGTTTTGGATGTATATCTGCAAAAATAATTTTCCCCATATCATGTAGAATACCACCGACATATGCATCATCAAGGAGGTTTTTATTTCTTCTGTCAAAATTCTTGGCAATATTATAGGCATAAAAGGCAACCTTATAGGAATGATCCCACAACCATTTCTGTTTCCGATCTAAAAGTTTTTGCGTACCATAAGAGAAAAGCAAATTTGTTAAACCCCGTAATCCTATCAATTTAACGGCTTCCACAATATTATCCACTCTCTTAGGCAGCATATACTGGGCTGAATTTACAACCTTCAAAAGATCAGCTATAAGAGAAGCATCCATACTGATCTGCCTTGCAATATCAGTAATCTCGGAATCCGGATCATGAATAAGTTTCTGAAGATGTACAATGTTTTCCGGGAAATGAGGAAGTTCATCAATCTCCTGAACAATTTCCTCAGACAGTTTTGCAATATTCTCAACATGAATATCAGAAAAAGGCAGTGTGATACTGGCCACAGTCACTCCGTCTTCAACATCAATTTCAAAGGCATCTTCATTAAGTCCCAGCTTTTTAAGCATCAAAACCAATATGACAATACCCAGACCAGCACCCTCGGAATCATCAAGAACTGTGGTTAAAGCCTCTTCCATAGTCTCAAATGCCCTGGATCTGGCAATTCTGTCATATACTCTCATCTGTTCTTTTCTGGATATTTCAGTATTATTTTTAATACTTAAGGTAAAATTATTTCCTTTGGTATGAAATACTGTCTTAATATAGAGTCCCTGCTCCTGCTGCATCTTAAGGTAATAATCAATATTTGAGAGAGTATCATTCTTGAAAGACTTCATACCCTCGACATACTGAGTTTCATCTGTAATATCAAGATTTCGGTCTTTGAAGTATACCCTTTTTGTGTTGGCCTTTTTTGCATTAACAGCCAGTTCTTTCATGCAATATGCTATTCTATCCTTAATACCTACCTGTCCGAACTCGTCCAGGAAAATACCAAGAATACTCTCCATATAAATCTCGGTGTCATGGGGCATAGTATATGTTTTAATAGATATCGGAACTGAACTTCTGGCGGCTTTCCTAATTTTAGTTACATTTATTGATTTTGACATTATTTTATACCTCTACTTTTCAACTCACGTTCATCATTATATCAGTTCTATTTATTATCAAGCAAGCTTTTTTTAAACCCACTTTGAAAAATAAGGGGCAATAATTCATGATTATTCATGATAATGGGCATATATTACCAGAGAAAGTTGCCAAGAAGAGTCTGAGTTGTTATACTCCGTTAATGAATACAGAAGAGTTGGATTATTATTTTCGAAACTTGCTTGATATGAATATCATAGATAGCATCGATTCATCAATGAATGGTTTTCAGGTGAATCAGGGAAGTAAAAATGTTAAGAAAGTAGCATTTGCAGTTGACGCTTCCCTTGAAACTTTTAAAAGAGCAGTAGACTGGGAAGCAGATGTTCTTTTTGTACATCACGGTCTGTTTTGGGGTTTTCCAATTGCAGTTACAGGAAATCATTATGAAAGACTTTCATTTCTAATAAAAAATAACCTGTCTCTTTATGCTGCACATCTTCCTTTGGATTTGAATCCTGTTGTTGGAAATAATTATGGGATTGCAGGACAGTTGGGACTTGATAAAATGGAACCATTCGGGTTGTATAAAGGGGTAAAGATAGGAGTATCAGGAATTCTTAAACAGGAAAAAACTATCAAAGAGATCTTAAGTCTTCTGGATACCGATCAACAAGAAGTTTTGGGGATTCTACCCTTTGGAAAGAAAAAGATATCTACTGTAGCAATTATCTCAGGAGGGGGAACAAGAGAAGTCTCACAGGCAATGGAACAGGAGATCGATCTCTACATTACAGGAGATGTATCCCATGAGACCTATCATACATGCCTGGAAGGGAGCATAAACATGATCAGCTGCGGCCACTATTTAACAGAAACATTCGGACCAAAGCTTCTTTCTGAAAAACTAAAAAAAGACACATCCATAAATACGGTTTTTATTGATGTCCCGACAGGATTATAATTTATATGCAAAATAAAAGCAAAATAAAACCTTTAATACTTACTTTATTTATCCTGGTGGCAGATCAGATAACCAAGGCACTTATTGTAAACAGAATTCCCATTCATACAATTGGTAAATCTTTCTTAGGCGGCTTTTTAAGGATCATTCACACCCGGAATCTGGCAATTGCATTTAGCCTTGGGAATAACTTCCCCGAAGAAGTACGTTTTATTATGTTTACAATCCTGCCCATTGCAATACTTATTGGTCTTCTGGTTTATCTTTTCAAGAGTGATAATTTCACCACCTTCCAACGTTGGGCTGTAGCCGGGATTCTGGGAGGCGGCATTGGGAATTTAATTGACAGAGTTTTTAGGCCCCTTGGAGTTGTGGATTTTATTGATGTTAAATTTTACGGTATCTTCGGTCTGGAAAGATGGCCCACCTTTAATATTGCCGATTCGACAGTTGTTGTTTCCGGTATACTAATGCTTTTTGCTCTT
>JAUVLL010000191.1 GCA_030600745.1 Spirochaetaceae bacterium
CTATAATTAAAAATTTAATTCAGGCGGCTCTGAACCACCTTCCCATAACCTGTCATCATCATCTGAAAAGGGCCGGCCATAAACATAATCAAACAGGAATCTAAAATCTTCGGGTTCAATCTCAAGAAATTGTATACCATAAAAATAGAAATCTTTTGTTTTATATTTTCTCATAACTCTTGATGATATCTCCATCTTCCGCGGACCAATTTTCAATATCAACTTAAGATCACCATACAAACCAAGAATCTCTGATAATTGTTTTTCCGGATGGGTAAACAATAAACCCGAGGCACTTATATCTATTATCTCAGGTAAATATTTACCTTCTTTCAGTTTTCCACCTGCAAAATATCCTTGTTTTTCAAGGGCATATGCAAGAATCCGGGAAAATTCCCTTGCAAAATTTAATGTTTTATTGGTGAATGCCTGTTTTCTTTTACTGTTATTTGCAAGTCTTATATAACCGATCGCATACTCATGATAAATCACAGGGGTATATAGTTCTGCAAATACTCCATTCCGGTGTTTCTTTTTCAGAAGAATTTCAATTTGCCTTAAATTCATGCCGTATGAAACAATCTCATCTCCATGCTTATCTAAAAACATCTCTTCTGTAATCACGAATTCACTATTGACCCTGCTTTTATCAGGGAAGGGAATTCCGGTCTCTGTAATAAACAAACTTTTCCCAGTATCAGTAATAATCTGCTCTTCAAAAGTTTTCGGTAATTTTGAACGCAGCATAACGATCTCACTTTCCGCCGCATAATCCATGGCTCTCGATTTAAATTGCCCGAATAACTCCTTTAAATCAGACAAATCAAAATCATCAGAAAACACCTTTGATTCTAAAGATTCATATTCCTGTGTTTTTGGAAAATCAAGGACTATACGTGCATTTTCAAGGGTAAATGAAAGCTCAATATCCATGCTGGTTGGAACTCTGATAAATTTCCTTTTTAGATTTTTATATATATGCGTTGGAATTAGAATTTCAAGAGGATTACCATCTTTAATAACTCTGGTGGTAAAAGTCATGGTATGACTAAAAAAAGCAAAGAAAAAGACAACTGATTCTTCTTCATGAACCTCTCCAATCAAACTGTCGCTACTGGAAAATAAAAGACTGTTTCCCTCCATGGAAAGAAAAATACCAGTAACGGAGATTTTACCTGTCTGAAGTTCAACAGAGAATTTTTTTTCAATAATACTGCTTAAAATGAACTCCTGCTCTATTCGGCCCATCTCAGTTCCCATAATAACTCCAATATGATGATAAAAAAAATCAATTCAACTTATTAAAGCTTTTTGCGCTGTATTACTTTTTCTACTTAAAAAATACTTCTTCTCTAATATATTAACTGTAACCTGGCGCAAAAAGCCAAAACCAAGCTGAATTTATAGACATCGCAAAAGCCTTTATTATGATATTCATGCTCTTTTTTATCATTCTTCTTAATAGTTTAGTAAAATATTAGAATAACTCACGGGAGTAAATTCCATATTTTCACGGAAATATGTAGTTTCCAATTGATTCATATCAAGAAAAATACTGCTTATAAGCCATCTCCCCTCATAATTGTCAGCCATTATATCACCGCTAACTCTACCTTTATCACTTATTAAACGTATATTTGCCCTTCTAATACCATTTTCATTTATTACAGTTCCTATTCTTATACTATAATTTATTTTTAGAATATTATCTTTATAGAGCTTTATTATATCACTTCTCCATGATGGATGTAATACATCTTCATTGATTTCACCTTTCATTAACCCGTTAAAAAAAGTTATAACAGAATCAACTAATAAATCGTCCTGAACATCTAAAGTATCCAAATCCAGAAGAGATCCAATTATCATATCCTCAGGGATAATTGCTGGAGAAATAATTGGGAATAACTGCCCCTTAACATCTCCCTGTTCAGTTTCCGTAAACCCTCTTTGCTCTTCAGGTGAAACAACCGTAGTTGTTTTTTTCTTCCTGGCTTCACCAAAAACCAGTGTATCCCCCTTCTCTGATGCTATAACAACATCAGACTTTACAGATACTCCTTTACCGGAATCATCACTTCGATTACAGGAACTCATCATTAAAGAGAATAATAATAAAAATATAATAGCAAAATATAACTTTTTAACAACTAAACTCATTGTAGTTAAACAGACCCTCTATAGACAAGAATTATACCAAAAGATAGTATAACCAAAACTGCCTTAAATAAAAGTCAGTATAGCAGGAATATTAATAAAAGAACATCCTTAAGGAGAGTTACCTTGATTAGTGTCCATGAAATGGCTGACGGCACTATTCCTACATGGTTACACCGATTCATAAAACAGACCGGAAGAACTATAAACAGATACAAAATGATCAATGAAGGAGATGAAATTCTTCTTGGTATTTCAGGAGGAAAAGACTCTCTTGCCCTTACTATTGCCCTTGCTCTCCGCCTAAAATGGCTTCCAATCACTTATAAACTGACAGCTGTAATGATAAATTGGAGAGAATATGCAATCAATTCCAGGGAAACAGCTGAACTTAAAAAATTTTTTAGAATTTTAAACATTCCTTTTGAGATAATTAATGCTCATATGTTCCCTGAATCTTTTAACAATTCCTTTAATTGTTATCTCTGCTCCAGAAACAAACGAAGAATACTGTTTGAATATGCAGATAAAAACAATATTACAAAAATTGCTCTGGGTCATCATCTTGACGATTTTACTGAAACAACCATTATGAACCTCTGTTTTCGGGGAGATTTTTCAACTATGAAACCGGTTCAGGATTTTTTTAAAGGAAAAATTCATATTATCAGACCAATGTGTGAAATTAAAGAAAGTGTAATCCATAAAATAGTAAGGGAATGCGATCTGCCTGTATCGGTATTTAATTGTCCCTACAAAGAGAAAAATCTACGTGCAAAAATTAAACCTATCATTCAGCAGCTTTCTCATATAGATAAATTAACCAGGGAGCATATTTTTGCTGCACACAATTTTAAAGACGATCTTTTTGTAAAAAATGATTAGATAATTGAAGCACAATTTGCTATAATTGTAAAATAGTTACAACCGGGGGAAATATAATGAATGTTCATAATATTATGGAAAGTATAGTTACTGAAACAGTAAATGAAATATTTGAAGACAAACGAAAAGAGGGCTTCGAAATGGCTGACTGCCTTCAATGCAGACTGGATGTAGCGTGTTATGTTCTTAACAGAATAAAACCTGAATATATAATTTCAGGCAGAGGTCTTCTTCATTTTGAAGATAATTACCATCACCTCATACAAACAAAGATTGATATGGTGACGCTTATAAATGACGGAATTAAAAAGATCCAGAACACAAAGAGATACTACTACAACACGAAAGATACTGTCAGGAGTATCTCTACAAGATATTTATATAATTTTCCTTCTATTATCGGCTCGGTGCTTATGGGGGAGAATTTCGTTCCAGCTGAAAATATTTCAATCAGTCTATATTCTGAAAATACTCTTGCTCAACTGATTGATAACACATGGCAGAATCCTTTTACCATAGTAAAAAGTACAAAAGGCAGTTATACTTTTATGCCTGCTCCTGTCGCCGCAGATGAAGAAAACGAAGAAAGAGTATTTAAATTTGAATTACGTATTGAAGACGACAGATATGATCCAGTTAACCATTTCTTTGAGATAAAACTTAAAAGTGAGAAAAATATTGTTACTACATTTTCTATTGAACGCACACAGAAAATAGCAGGACTCTACCTGTTTAAAAAAGATTCAGAGTAACTATTTAAATAAATCTTCAAAATCATCCATAGAGAGATCTGTCTGATTAATCTCTGAATCTATCTGCCTGGCCTTTATAGGAAGATATTTCTCGTTATAAAGGGCACCAAGAACATAGATGTCATCGTCTTTATATGCGGGGGGAACAACAACTTCCAAATTATAATCATTTTCCAAAAACCCCCTTTTCATAACATGAATTGGATCTGTTATTGTAATTGCAAAATGGGGACTATAATATATAAGGAAAACAAGAACACTTATAACCACAATTATAAAGTAAAGTATATTATTTATAGCCTGAATCTGTGCCAATTGACGAACGTCAAAGAAAAATCCATATTCTTTGGTCTTAAAGTACTGATAATCTCCAGGACCAAAAACAGCAGCATAATACGGGTTATCATATTTTGAATAGAGAGTATTATCATTTTGTTTAATTATTAGAAGATCCGCATCATAATCGGCAAAATTCTTTGCTGCTGTTAAAGAATGCCCGGAATCTGCATTGCCGAGAAAATTTGTAATTCCGGATTTTTGATTACCCATAATCTTCTCTTCAGCAGAAGGTAATAATATTATTCCGCTAAATATTGAAAACACAAGAAGTGTGAATACAAAAGTTGTTATGCTTAAAGTAGTAATTTTCGCTACATGCCTTTGGGCCATTATACTGCCAGTATGTTTTATCTGCCTGAAAATCTTTAATATACGCAATAATCTTAATATCCTTGCTATTCGTATTGCTTTAATTATTTTTAGAATATTAAGCATTCCACCCATACCAAAAAAGAATCCGCTACCGGTAATAAGAGCAAAAAAAGCCGGCCCGCTGTTAAGAAGAAGCAAAGGAATGGAAGCAAGAAAATCAATCCATCCTTTTCCTTCCATAAAATATCTGCCGCCTTCCTTCCTCATGGCAGCAAAAATGAACCTTGTTAAAAATTCTATAGTGAAAAACAGATCAAACCCTAAACTGGTAAAAATCAGTATTTTTCGTATTTTCCAGCTCCATTCAGCCAGAACAGCATAATCTTCGAGAAATGTCTGAATAAGAACTAAAAAAATAGCGATTACAACTATGGATTCTACAAAATTCTTTATTTTACTCTGCATTTTATACACCTACCAATTGTTCTCGGCTGAAAACCGGTACAGTTCATCCAGCATTTTAATATCCCACCCAAAATATTTATAGTTCCTTCTTGCAATACTAAACCAACTTTTTTCAGGAGTCGAGGCTCCTCTGTCAACTTTCATATCGGTTTTAACAGACCTGGCTAATGAATTTATTATTGAGGTTAACCTGGATGTAGCTTGAAGATACTTATGATCCTCAAATGAAAGGTTACTTCTTATGGCGCTTTTTATTAAAGCTTCAGGAAGTGAGGGAATCTCTTTTGCCAGAGAAGCTTCAACTTTTTCTGCAAATGACTGGCTGATTATACCACTTGAACCATCCTTGAGCAGCCCTCCACTTAAAACATAAATCGAAGGCCTTAAAATAAGGGAAATTTTTATCATGTCCTTGATCTCATCCTTATTCATCTTTAACCGTTGTACTTTTGTTAATTCAAAATGAATATATGAATGATCATAAAAAATATTTTCAATATATTTATCTACAATCTGATGAGAAACAGCATTATAGCTTCCTGAAAAATCTCTCCTCCCTTCAGGAATAGACACTATTTCCCCGGTAAAAGTAAACAATTCTTCTTTTATTTCTTCCTGAGGTCGGTTTTGTTTTCCAAGAAGGGAAATAAAATTAAAATTAATTTTCTCATACAACTGTCTTTGTATTCCTGGGATTAACAATTCATCAATAAGATCTCTCAGGCTGGTGATAAGCAGACCCTTTATAGTAGACCATGATTCCCCCGGGAAAAAGGCACTTGAAGATAGAGTAGGTAAAAGCTGCCCCGCATTCACCTCCATAAAGCTGAGAATTTGCTCCTCTTTCTGCAACGGGTTCAAAGTTTTCAGAGTTGGATTTAATAGCAATCTTGTTACGAATAGTTTTGCTTTCTCTTCTTCCTGACTCATTTGTATTTTTCTCTACCTGTGTTACACTATTAATAACAAGAATAACACAATGACTAAGTATATAAAACTACTTTTTATTATATTTTTATCAGCTCCTCAGGAAATTTATCCGGAAACAATTCTTCTACCACAGGAAGAAGCACCTCTGTCTATTTTTTCAAGCAGGCTTGGTGATGCTGACGTTGATCTCTATATATCCGGTTCCTGGGAAACAGAGTTTCATGGCGGGCTTGCTTACTCCTGGGATTCTGCAGGAACAGGGATAAGAAAAAGTTCATTCCCCGGTATGGCATCAGGTTTCCAATTAATACATAAACCGGATATTTTAATATCTCTATGGCTTATGGATAAATATTTTTTTGAAACTTCATTTATTGATAATTACGAATTGAATACTATCCTGTTCGGTTATGAGGCTGTGGATGAAAATTTCTTAAGAAGCGTAAGAATTGGAAATACTGATATAGGTTTCGGTGATTACTCTTATCTGCAAATCCCGGAAGCATCTACAGACTCCCTGGGAGGAATGGTTCTTTTCAAAAATGATAAATCTGAACATCAACTGATGGTAAGATTTGATCCCGCAGAGATGCAGGTAAAGAATTTTATCGGGAAGAATGAAGTAGATCCTGTCAGATTAAAATTAACAGACTATGTTGAAGGAAGATATTTCATCCTTCCTGATGATAATGTGACAGAACTGGAAGTTTATATTGAGGACAGTAGTGGAACTTATTCTGACGGAACTAATCAATACAGGTATGCAGATTCTGATGATGCGATAACATCAGCCGAAGAGGGAATAGT
>JAUVLL010000209.1 GCA_030600745.1 Spirochaetaceae bacterium
ATGACTGCCAGACGGCTACTATAACCACCCCGAACCATGCAAGGTCGGGATTTCCCAAAATATTTCTGGAAAGGAATTCAATGCCCATGCTCTGGGCAATTGGGGGTATAATTTTCCCGAATATATAGTTAAAAATAAAACCTATAATTAATATGCTTAAAATGTTGGGAAAAAAATAGAGTGCCCTGAAAAAATTTTTAAATTTAATTGCAGTATTTAATCCCATAGCAATAGTTAAGCTTAGAATATTAACTATTATTGTTGAAAATACTGCGAATTTAAAGGTGAAAAAATAGGCATCCAAAGCTCTTGAATCTTTAAATACATTTATGTAATTTCTTATACCTACAAAATTCCAGTCACCAAAGCCTCTCCAGTTAGTAAAACTATAAAAGATTCCATTTAGTGCCGGATAAGTATGGAATATAAAAAATAAAAGTACTGCTGGAATTGTCATTAATAAATGTGTGTTGTTCACTTTACTCTTTTCCATTGAATACTCCTTATAAAACAGGGCATGCTTTGCTGCATGCCCAAAAATACTTATTCCTGACGCTGTTGTACCTTGTCCCACTCATCATCCATTATCTTTAGGAATTCATCTACATCACCCTTGATCAGGAATTCCTGAACAAGGTTGGGGACCTGCATTCCTCCCGGATAAAAGTGATCGGGAAAACCGGTGACCAGTCCTTTTTTAAAATTGACTTGAATGCCTTCCATTACAGGATCTTCCTGGATAGCACCTTTTACAGCAGCAAACTGTCTTTGCTGGTCAATATAGTACTGTGCATTTTCAGGTTCGAGAAGGAAATTTATAAAGAGCAGTGCTTCTTCTGTATATTCGGTGTTTTTTGCAAGAGCAAACAGTGTATCTACTCCGGAGACCAATCTGTTCTTATTCGGATCATTCAGTACCGGCATGGCAAAAGTTCCTATCTCAATATCTGGATTTGCTTTCAGGATTGAACCGATTGCCCATACTCCCTGTATATACATTACAGATTCGCCTTTGGCAAATGCCGTATTACCATCGTCGTAGCCGAATCCAAAATTATCATCATGACCATACTTCAGAATTGTTAACATTTTCTCTGCAACATCAACATAGCGTGCCTGAAAAGTTGTGACATTGGTACGACGCTTATCGATAAAATCATCTCCCTGAAGATTGGCAGCCAATGCATTGAATGTGACCATTCCTGTCCAGGCATCCTTCAGAGTTAAATAGAATGGTGTCTGTCCGGCGGCCTTGCATGTTTCAGCTGCGGCAATAAATTCATCCCATGTTTTTGGGACTGACAGTCCCAGTTCTTTAAATTTTGTCTTATTATAAAGAACAGTGTTTGCATTTACAGCAAATGGGAGCCCGTGCAGTCCGTCAAGTCCTGTTCGTTTTTTTAGCTGATCAAAATATCCTTTGTGTACTTTATCTGCACATGGGTCATCGGTAAAATCGTAGAGATACCCTGCTTTTGCCAACTCAGTCCAGTCGGAAGTTGCGCCCATCGCAATAATTGCAGGTATATCATTTATCGTCATACGAGTCATTAGTACTGTTGCAAATTCAGGGGGATTGTTTTGTTCAATATCAATGTTTGGATATTTCGCCTCAAACCTGGCAATCAGTTCGTCGAAGGTCCCTACAGCCTCCTCTTTATTCTGGAAAAATTCGAGCTTCACTTTATCTTCCACTGCTTCTTTCTGAGCAGCTCCAAAAAGGGGTAGAACTGCAAATATTAGTAGAATGGTGAAAATAGTGCAAATTGTTCTTTTAGTCATTTCTCTTATCTCCTTTAATTTGTTCCTGAAGAACAATTATAATCCCTCCCATTTTAATATATGTAAAGGTTTCTAAACTATTCCATCAGAATATTTATCCGTTTCTAAAGAAACGGTCTTAAAATCTATCTGCATTCATTTCAAGACTGCAGACTGTTAAACTTCTGTACCAGCACAAGATACATGGCATGAGACCATAAAAGCGGTTTTGCAGCATTGCCCCACCGTTTTTCCCAGTCCGCAACAATGTCTGAATCAGATGCATCCTCATATACCTGTTCAGGGAGATTCCCCTCTTCATCACTTTGCATCTTAATCCAGTCAAAGAGCTTTCCGGCTTTTTGAGTTTCCCCGATCTCAAGGTAATACCAGGCCAGCCAGCAAGTCATGAGGACCCACTGTCCCCCTCCGTAAAATGTGTCTTCCGGATATCTTTTTACACCCCCTTCATATAGCAATTTATTTTCTATAACCTGAACGGTTTTTTTCATAACAGGATGATTCGGTTCTACGATATTAAAAGGTACAGAAAGCCAGAGAAGACTGGAATCAACGCTTTCCGAACCGATATACTTCGGGAACCGCTTGTCTTTCGTTAGATTTGATAAAATAAACTTTCGGATCTCCTCTGACAGAACAGATAGTTCCTTTGTTTTAAAAAATTGATTTATCCCTTCAATTCCGCCATAGACACAGGCCAGGGTTGAAGGGTGGATTTTATCACCATTTTCTTCCCAGCAGTCATAATTTGGTAATATCCAAACCTTTGCCAGATAGTCGATTGTAGTTAGTATACTGTCCTGGTATTTTTCTATCAGGCTGTCATCCCCGGTTAGCTGACAATATTCAGCAAGACACCAAAGCCATGTTCCATATCCGTCAATCTGGAAATTCGGCCAATTATCCTGCGCTTCCATTCCAGCCAGGGTATATCTGGTCGACAGGAAATCCTCCGGGTTTAAGGTCTGATTATTCGCAAGTTTTTCAGAAATTTTCTCAACCTTGAATTTATACCGCCGGATCGTTCCATCCACCCAGTTCAGAAATTTCAGGCATGAATCGGTTTCTCCGTTTATCAGCATGGAATAAGCGATAAAACTGCCATCTCTTAACCAAGAATAGCTATAAACAGGGTAATCGGGAGAAGCGACATATGATCCGAAATTGTTTTGATTTTCGAGTATCAGTTCGATGCTTATTTGTTTTAAGTCTTTCAATTCGTTTAATCCCTTTCCTTTCATTAACAGTACTTAGTATTTGGGTAAGCGTTTACCGTAAGCGCTTACCCTCTTCTATAAAAAAAATTTGAAACACGGAATACTCACTCTATCTTTCTTACTGAGTCCCTCTCAACAATGTGATGGGGCATGAGGATACTTCCCACAGTTTCCTTAGTGTTTAATAGCATTTCTACCGCCATTTTTCCCATATCATAAATAGGTTGATGTACTGTTGTTAAAGGAGGAATAGCCATTTCGGCTTCCTGAGTATCATCATATCCGATTATAGATAGATCATCGGGAACTTTAACCCCCTTTTTGTAAGCACAGGATAGAGCTCCTACCGCCATTTCATCACTTGCGGCAAAAACCGCTGTTATTTCCGGCGCTTTTTTCAGCAGTTCCTCCATACACCTCATTCCACTTCTGTATGCAAAATCACCATAAGTAATACGGTTTTCAGAAATTGTCAGGCTGTTGTCAGTTAATGCCTGTTTGTATCCTTCGATTCTGGGGAGACCGGCAAGTTTGTCTGTTTTACTACCGCTAATCATACCTATCTCCTTGTGTCCTTTTCCTATTAGATATTCTGTTGCCTGATATGATGCCTGGTAGTCATCAACCTTTATGTATGGAATCTGTAAGTGTGAGGAGGTTGTCAAAACAAGAACAACAGGTATTTTCATCTTCGCAATTGTTTCCTCATATACATCTTTTAACCATTCACTGGTAATTATTATTCCGTCAATTTGTTTTTCACTTAAAACATCCAGATATTCAATGGTTCTTTTCCCGTCACTCTCCGTATCACAAATTATCACACTGTAATCCAGTTGATGAGCTGAATTTTCTATTCCCTTTAGTAATGCCGATGACAATCTGCTTGATAAACTGGGAAGTAATACACCAATCGTGTTAGTACGTTTATTCACCAATCCCCTGGCAATGGCATTGGGCTTGTATCCCATTTCCTGAATAATTTCCAATACTTTTTGCCTGGTTTTTGCTGTATATCCTGACTGCCCATTTATTATTCTGGAAACAGTAGCTGTTGATACCCCGGATTGTTTGGCTACATCACTAATTGTCGGTCTCATTCTGATGTTGGTCCTTTACGTAAGCGCTTACGTTGATTTCATTATTGCAGACAAAAAACAATCTGTCAACAATTATTTTCATCGAGGCTTTTGCGATGTCTATAAATTCAACTTGTTTTTGTGCTGATCGCAAACAAGTTTGCTGCTCGCACATGCATCCTGGGCTTTTTAGACTAAGAATGGGTCCCCGACACTTCGTGTCGCCCATTTTATCTTGCTTTGCGCCAGGTCACAGCTAATATATTAGAGAAGAAGTATTTTTTAAGTAGAAAAAGTGATACAGCGCAAAAAACTTACAGTATATTGCCTTGATAAGATTTGTCTTTTCCTACTATACTTAAGTGGAACATGGACGACGACGACCCCCTACCGATAAATAAACAGATAATTATAAATATATTTCGAACAATAGTCGTAATTGATAAACATCATGCTGTTTGAAATAATTCTTTTTGTTGTTCTATTAATCCTCTCTGCTGTGTTTTCTGCTACAGAAACAGCATTTACATCTCTTTCGGTTGTTCAAATTCAGGAACTTGCTACTGATTATGGAAAGAAGGGAAGGATGGTAAAGCTTCTAAGCAAAAGAACAGATATTCTCCTTACAACCATTCTTATTGGCAACAACCTGGTTAATATTTCAGCTTCTGCCATTGTCTCAAGTTTGACAATAGAAATCTTCGGTAATCGTGCTCTTGCTCTGTCAACAGGGCTGTTAACCCTTGTTATTCTAATTTTCGCAGAAGTTACTCCTAAACAGATAGCTATTATACACAGTGAGAAAATTGCACTCTACATGGCATATCCTGTCAGGTGGTTTTCCTGGATTCTTCTGCCGGTAATAAAACTAATTGGATTGATAAGCAGTTTGATTACACACATAGTGGGTGGAGAAAAGAAAAAACTCTCCCTGGAAGGGATACTCTATATGGTTAGTATTGCAGAACGTCAGGGAGTGGTGGAGACCTATGAAACCCGTATGATAAAAAATGTTTTTCGTTTTAATGATACCCAGGTTCAGGCAATTATGACTCACAGAACAGAAGTATTCAGTTTAGAAAGCAATACAACTATTAATGATGCTTTAAAAAGTATTGCAGAAAAGGGGTTCTCCCGTATCCCTGTCTATAATGAAAACCCGGAGGAAATAATAGGTATTGTGCTTGTCAAGAGTCTTATTGCTCTCTATCAACAAGGGAAAGGCACTACGAAATTAAAGGACTTTATGTTGGAACCGCTCTATATCAGCGGAACGAGAAAGGTCAATAAGCTTTTCTATACACTGAAGAATCAGAAGCTGAACATAGCTGTAATTATGGATGAATACGGGGGTCTTGCCGGTATTGTTACAATGGAGGATATTACCGAAGAGCTGTTCGGTGAACTCTATGATGAACACGAACAGAACCGGATGGATAGAATAACATTACTGTGGGACGGAAGTTACCGGCTGATGGGTGAGACAACTCTTCATCAGATTGAAGATCGACTGGGTTTAAAACTTCCTCATGGGAAATATGTACAAACCCTGGCTGGATATCTTGTTGAGTATCTGGGGAATATTCCTGTAAAAAACCAGAATATAGAAACGCCTTTCGGTGTTTTTATAATAGAATCCATTAAACGTAACAGGATAAATTCTGTAATACTAAATATGCAAGACCGTTGACTAGGAGCCTTTCAGTCGGTATCATCCCCCCATGAGCAAATACCCGTTTACAGAGATAGAAAAGAAGTGGCAGGACTACTGGGAAGAGAACAAAACCTTTAAGGTTACAGAAGATCCCTCAGTACCAAAAGAGAAGAGAAAATATGTTCTCGATATGTTTCCATACCCCTCAAGTCAGGGGCTTCATGTAGGTCACCCCGAAGGATATACGGCCACAGATATTTATTGCCGTTACCTTCGAATGGCAGGTTATCATGTCCTGCATCCCATGGGCTTTGATTCTTTTGGCCTTCCGGCAGAAAACTACGCAATTAAAACAGGCACTCATCCCGGATTATC
>JAUVLL010000369.1 GCA_030600745.1 Spirochaetaceae bacterium
AGTTCACATTCACCTGATTTTTGGCATATTGAACAATCATAATTATGATCAGAAAGAATAAACTCAAGATTAGTTCTTCGAATACTTTCAATTTCCTCATCAAAAGCAGTTACAACCATCCCTTCGGCTATTTCTGTAGTACAGGAAGTTTTAAGACCTTTTTGCCCCTCAATTTTAACAAGACACATTCGGCAGGAACCGGTAGGCAGCATATGCTCCATCCAACATAGATTAGGTATATCAAACCCATTTTGCTTCGCAACTTTCAGCAGATTTTCACCCTTCTCAGCCTCAATTTCCTTGCCATCAATTGTAAAACGGACCATCTCACCCACTCCAGGCCTCCAAGTGTCTTCAGAAACGATTTAAATGTATATTGAGTATAGACTATATGAATGTGGTTAGCAATATATATGATTTTTTAGAATAATTCTATTTTTTAGAAGGGGAAAGCTTTCCCCTCGCTGCAAACCCGCTTATCTGCACTGCTTTTTCCTGCTATCGCAGGGCAGTGCAGGCGGTTTTTCCGCTACCCTTTCTGGTGTTTGTATAAGTTAAGTTCTTTTAAGAAAGAACACGCTATCTTACAACAATATTAACCAACTTATCCGGTACTGTTATTACCTTCACAATGGTTTTACCTTCGGTATATGTCTTTATCCTTTCATTTTCAAGGGCAAGTTTTTCAGTTTCATCTTTCAATGTTCCCGCAGGCAGTTCCAGTTTTGCTCTTACCCTACCATTTATCTGCATAACAATTTCTACAACAGATTCTTTAACAAGTTCTTCATCCCAGACAGGCCAGATTTCATAGGCCAGAGATTCCTTATGACCCAGTTTCTGCCACATCTCTTCTCCCAGATGGGGTGCATAGGGAGACAATAAAAGAACAAACGGTTCCCATATTTCTCTGTAAAGGACCGGACTCTTAAATATTTCATTTATAAAGATCATCATCTGGGCGATTGCTGTATTAAACTCCAGCTTAGCTGTATCCTGTGATACTTTCTTTATTGTCTGATGAAGAATTTTTATTAATTCAGGAGTAGGCTTATCATCCGAGACTTCTCTTTCACTAACTCTCCAGACCCTATCCAAAAATCTGTAAACCCCGGAAGTTCCCTTGGTAGACCACGGTTTGGAAACCTGCAAGGGTCCCATAAACATCTCGTACAAACGCATAGTGTCTGCACCCAAATCTGCAATTATTACATCAGGATTTATTACATTCCCAAGGGATTTGGACATTTTAACGCCCCCTTCCCCGAGTATCATTCCCTGATTTATCAGTCTTTGAAAGGGCTCATCCTGCCCGACAACGCCGATATCAAACAACACTTTGTGCCAGAATCTCGCATAAAGCAGATGAAGAACAGCATGTTCAGCACCGCCTACATACAAATCAACAGGCATCCAGTAATCAATTTTTTCTTTGGATGCCAGTTCTTCAGTATTATCCGGATCAAGATAACGCAGGTAATACCAGCAGGAACCAGCCCACTGGGGCATGGTATTTGTTTCTCTTTTTGCCTTGCCACCGCATTTTGGACATGTAGTATTAACCCAATCATCAATAGCAGCCAGTGGAGACTCTCCTGTTCCTGTCGGGATATAACTATCGACCTCAGGCAGCGTTAAAGGAAGGTCCTTTTCATCTAACGGCACTATTCCGCATTTGTCACAATGAACAAGCGGAATAGGCTCTCCCCAGTATCTCTGCCGGGAAAATACCCAGTCTCTTAGCTTATAATTAACCGCCTTTTCGCCTAAACCACGTTCCTGGAGCCAATTAATTGCTGCTTTAATACCATCCTGTTTCCCAAGACCATTCAGAAAACCGGAATTAACATGCTTACCTTCACCTGTATGAGCTTCATTCTGTACATCTCCACCCTTTAATACTTCAATTATTGGCAGATCAAATTGTTTTGCAAACTCCCAGTCCCTGGTATCATGAGCAGGAACAGCCATAATAGCACCGGAACCATAAGATATAAGAACATAATCTGCAATCCAGATAGGGATTTTCTTGTTATTAAGAGGATTTATGGCATAAGCTCCGGTGAAAACACCCGACTTATCTTTCGCAAGATCGGTACGTTCAAGATCAGACTTCTTACTTGCCAGATCAATATAATTATCTACTGCCTCAAGTTGTTCGGGAATAGTAATTTTATGGACCAAATCGTGTTCAGGGGACAGCACCATGTATGTAGCACCAAAAAGGGTATCCGGTCTTGTTGTATAAACCTCAATTATTTCGCCACTGCCATCTACAGGAAACTTTACATTGGCCCCTTCACTTCGACCTATCCAGTTCCGCTGCATTGTTTTAATGGCATCTGTCCAATCAAGTTTATCGATATCTGCCAGAAGGCGATCACCATAATCGGTAATTTTTAATATCCACTGACGAAGATTTTTTCTACTTACGACTGTATGACACCTTTCACATTTACCGTCTTTTACCTCTTCATTGGCAAGACCTGTCAAACAGGAAGGACACCAATTAATTGGAGATTCAGCTTCATAAGCCAATCCTTTTTCAAAGAGTTTTAAAAAAATCCACTGAGTCCACTTATAGTATTCCGGAGTATGGGTGGAAACCTGTCTGTCCCAGTCATAACTGAAACCAATTGATTTAATCTGTTTCAGGAATCTCTTTATATTATCTTC
>JAUVLL010000350.1 GCA_030600745.1 Spirochaetaceae bacterium
AGGTACCTCTCCAATCATAAGTCTCTATAAGAGAATTAAAGAGTTTGGGTGCAAGTGAGAATCCGAAAGCTGAAATTGCTCCCATGATTGCTACAATCAGGCCTCGGTTTTTATCAAACCATTTCACCACCATATTTCTGGATACCATGGCCAGTACTCCCTGGCCGAAGAACCTGAGAACAAAAAAACCGAATGTCAGGAGAATAAAAGATACGGTACTGGAATTAAGTATTCCATAGGCGAAAATGAAGTTACTTATTCGATCCACAAAAGAGAGATAAACAAGTATTAATGCAAGAGTGGTGACAGCGATAAAAGCTGTAATTTTGGCACCGAAGCGGTCATAGAATCTACCGGCTCTACCGAGGAGCAAGGCACTTAATATAGTCCCTATCATATATGTTGTGGATATGCCTGTCCGGGAGATATGCAGAGCATCTATCAAAAAATCTGTAAAGACAGATACTCCCATAGTCTGTCCGGGGATGCTCATAAGGACACCGGCTGTTCCGGCAATCAGTACAATCCAGCCATAGCTGAAGGGGAGTCTCAGTGGGGTAAATAGTTTTATTTTTGTATCTATAGTCTTCAAGATGGAGACTTTAGCATATTAAGATTAGATACTCAAGGAGCCATTTTTTACCAAAAGAGTTAATTATATTGAAATATTTTATTTGATGATTCTTCCGGCATGTATTATCTTTGAGAAAAGGCTGGTCGCAACTTCATTGCCTGGTCATAGACTTCGTCTATTGCTCGGCTATGCGTCCTAAGGAGCTTCATGTGAAAAGATTATTCAAAATTGCGATTCTTATAGTAATTGTGTCTATCCTGTCCGGGTGTTTCCCTGGAGACGGCAGAGCAGCATTAGACGATCCGGCTGGGTTTTTCTCCGGTATCTGGCATGGATGGATAGCACCTCTTTCTCTTGTAATTGGTATATTTAAAGACAACATAAGAGTGTATGAAATGTATAATACCGGGTGGTGGTACGATCTTGGTTTTTATATGGCTATAATAAGCGGATTTGGAGGGATATCTCTTTCGCGAAAAAAAATGAAAAGGAAGCATCAGGACTAAATATCTAATGCTCTAATATTTTCTGTGATTCATAGAAGTGATTCCCCAAAAACTGATGTTTTTGGGGAATAAATTATATATTCAGAGTTGTTGCCAGGTAAGTTTTCTAGTTAGTGCTCAATCTGTTCAACGCGCTGACAATAGCCTTAATAGATGCCATGGAAATATTTGAATCAGTTCCAACTCCGTATTTAACAGATCCTTTGCCGAGTCGCAGACTTATATAGGAAACAGCTACCGAATCAGATCCGCCATCAATGTTATGTTCATCATAGCTTTTAAGTTTTACCTGTCCATCAAGAGTGGAATTAATACCCTTGATAAATGCATCAATAGGTCCATTCCCTTCACTTGAAAATTCAAGATTCTTCCCTTTAAAAATTAATACTCCGGAAACACGTGTTATTTCTTCGGCTGCATCATGAGAACTATCTGCATCCATACTGATCTTTATATGCTTAAGTTCGTAGGGAGTTTTTATTTCCAAATATTCCCTGTTGAAATTATCCCATATTGCTCTGGAAGATATTTCTGAACCACTTTCTTCTGTTAACCCCTGGATAACTCTACTAAACTCAACCTGCATGGGCTTTGGTAATTTGTATCCAAACTCGCTATCCATAATATATGCAACACCGCCCTTTCCTGACTGACTGTTTATTCGAATAATGGATTGATAGCTTCTGCCGACATCTTTGGGGTTGATTGGAAGATATGGAACTGCCCATATTTTACTATTTCTATTTTCCAGTTCTTTAAAACCCTTATTTATGGCGTCCTGATGGGAACCTGAAAAAGCTGTATATACCAGATCTCCTGCATAAGGGTGTCTTGGATGAACAGGCATTCTGGTACAACTGGTATATTCATCTCTAATAAAATTAATACTTGAAAAATCCAGTTTCGGATCGACTCCCTGACTGAAGATATTAAGAGCCATAGTTACGATATCAAGATTTCCTGTACGCTCACCGTTACCAAACAGGGTCCCTTCCACTCTGTCTGCGCCTGCCATTAATGCAAGTTCAGAAGCCGCTACAGCTGTTCCTCTGTCATTATGGGCATGCAAACTTATAATTACAGAATCTCTGTTTTTAATATTATTGCAAAACCATTCTATCTGATCAGCATGTATATTTGGGGTAGACATCTCAACAGTAGCAGGCAGATTAAGTATTAACTTTTTCTCCGGTGTTGGTTTCAATACGTCCATTACTGCATGGCATACTTCCAAAGCATAATCCATTTCTGTTCCGGTAAAACTTTCAGGCGAATATTCAAAACGGATATCGGGATTTCCTGTCTCATCACTTATCTTTTTAACAAGAGATGCTCCATCTACTGCAATCTTTATGATCTCTTCTTTATTCATTTTAAAGACTACATCCCGCTGTAGGGTTGAAGTGGAATTGTACATATGAACAATGGCTTTTCTTACCCCTTCGAGAGCTTCATATGTTTTACGGATCAAATGTTCCCGGGCCTGGGTAAGGACCTGGATAGTTACATCGTCGGGGATCATATTCTCTTCTATAAGCACTCTTGCAAAATCAAAATCCACCTGTGAAGCAGAAGGAAACCCTATTTCAATTTCCTTAAAGCCAATATCGCACAGCATACGGAAAAGTCTTTTTTTCTGATCCAGGTCCATGGGTATATCCAGGGCCTGATTCCCGTCTCTAAGGTCTACACTGCTCCAGATAGGGGCCTCTGTAATTTGATTATCAGGCCATCTTCTGTTCTGTAATTTCATAAGCGGATAATGATTGTAACTGGCGTAATTCATTGTTTTCATTTGACTCTCCTTTTTTCAGTGATGCAAAAAAAAGTGCCCTGGGTTATCCCACGGCACATTATATTTTATTTGGCAGGGGCACCCCTGTGTGGGGTGTCAATACCAACCAAACCTGTGCCGTATACCCTCTTCTACCGAGGACATGCGTAGAGTAAGCAGTAGGTTTAGTAGAAACATTATTCCTTTCATCAGGCATCACCTTAATAAGCAGGATAAAAATAGTCAAGTAGGGGTACGGTATCAGAACAC
>JAUVLL010000306.1 GCA_030600745.1 Spirochaetaceae bacterium
TATAACAGACCTACAGAAATTGTCCGAGAAATGTTCGATTGATATAAGAAAGAAACGTTCAGGGTTTACTGATTTCTCAGGTTACTCTATCGAAGCTCTGAGCCGGATTCTTGATAAGCTGGTTTCAGAGGGTGTTTGTGCTGTTGATGGAAGTCCGGGACACCCTGAGAATGTTACTTTACCTGCTTTTTATATGGAGAGTGTTAAAAAGGCTTTTGATGAAATAGAGCTTGATACTGATAAACCTTTTCCTGACGAAGCCGGTTTCGGCGGAGATTTTCCTAATGACATAGTTACAGTAGTAGATGTTAAGACTGGCTTTCTTGATCTTCTTAAATCTTCTGATGAGGGACCACCGAGACTCCTTCGTATCAATTTTCCAGAGGGGATAAGAAGTATTGTTATTATTTCAGATCTTCTTGACCCTGTTTTACTTAAAATCTGTATTTCAAAATTTCGTCTTTATTTGAGTATAAAAAGAAATTATGATTTTATATTTCACAGGATGCAGGGTATTTTCCAGCATAAAGATCAGATAATAAAAGAGATGTTTACCAAGATTATTGGACAACGGGATCTGGCAATGGCAACTATTATGAATCCTGATGATTTTACCTTCCAGTTTTGGTCTCATTTCTCATCTTTGATTATTAAAGAATTTAGAGAGAAAAAGGAAAAACTTGAAAGGGAGCATGGATTTTCTCAGGCTGCATACCTTATAGGGTTCTATAACCTTTACTTTAAAGGAACAAAACAACAGAAAAGAGACAGGGAATTATCCTTTAATATGGTTGAAATAGGATTAAGAAAACAGCCCTTTATCTTTTCTTTTACGGATATTATGGGATTTAAAGATAAGAGCGGATTCCCTTTGTCCCGAAAAGTAAACAGGGCTGAGCTTTCAGAATATCTTGAAAAAAGAACAACTCCTGCTGCAGAACAAATTATTCCGGATATCCTGAAATTTAGTATTTCCTCTGACAAATATATGTTTATGAATAAAGAGAAGTATCTTTCCCTTACTTTGCGTAAAATTCAGGAAGATTCAAGAGAGCTTCATAGTCAGTATATTGATGAATGGAAAGATGTTCTTGGAGAATTTAAGCGTCTAAAAATGATGAATGACAGAAATCTGTTTATTGAGGATATAGCATTACGTGTAAGGAATATGGATCCTGTATTGATGATGCTGATGAAGTTTGATTATCTGGTAGTCTGTCTTGAAGAAACAAAGCCTCCAAGAGAGGTTTTTATTGAAACTGAACGCTTGTTTAACAGGGGACGGGATAATTTTAGATCTTTAGATGAAATATTCCGTCTTGACAGAAAAACTCTTTATAATAATGCAAAATCAATGCTTCCTTTTTGGAAAACTCTTCCTGTTATAGGTCCCCTTGCTGTCCTTTTTAAAAGGTTTTTTTTCGGTGTTAGGAAAGGAGCGGAGGGTATTAAAGATCCCTCTGATCTTGTTAGCGGGTTCACTAAACCTAATAACAGCCAACCTGCTGTCAGTAAGCGAAAGAGGAAAAGTTTTGAGAGTAATGCTGTAGACACTTTTAAAGAAATACCTGACAAGATTGTCTCACCTTCAAACAGGGCTAAAACATCAAAAGAACAGCTGGCAAAGTATCGTAAAGCAGTTGAGAAGCTGAAAAGTCATTATATTGGAGAACATGGTTCTCTTACGAATGAAATTTCATCATCAATTACTATTTGGAACCCGCTGATGGATGGCAAGGCCAAGAATGATCTTATAGAGGATGTAAATTCAATGATTCGGGATTATATCAGGGGAATGAAAAAAGGGTTTTCAGTTAAACCACCCGATGTTGGTAGAATCAGGCATTTTGCTGAGCATCTTAGCGAGAACGATGCATTTGATACAATAAAGAAAAAAGATGAATTTATAAGATATATGGAATTATATATTGTAAATATTTTATCTAAAAAATAATAAGAGAGGGATTATATAGTGAAAATTTCTTCCAGAGATTTTGAGATGCAGGAGAGTCCTATCAGAAAGCTTGCTCCCTATGCAGATAAGGCTAAAGCTGAGGGTGTAAAAGTTTACCATTTGAATATTGGACAGCCGGATATTAAAACTCCTGTTGGAATGCGGAAGGCTTATTCACAGGTTCCTGATGTAATTGCATACGGTCCCAGTAATGGCTTATTGGAATACAGGGAAAAACTTGCGGGTTACTATACTGGTATAGGACAGGGAATAAAGTCTGATAATGTCTTTATAACTACAGGAGGTAGTGAAGCAATAATTTTTACATTGATGTCCGCACTTTCTCCCAGGGAAGAGATTATGATACCGGAGCCATTCTACACAAATTATAATGGATTTGCTGCAATGGCAGGTGTTAGTGTTGTACCTGTAACAACATCAATTGATGATGGATTTCATCTCCCTTCTATTGATGTCTTTGAAGAAAAACTGACAGATAAAACAAGAGCAATAATGTTTTCAAATCCCGGGAATCCCACAGGGGTAGTTTTTTCCAGGGAGGAACTTGAAGAATTGATCGCATTTGCAAAGAAACATGATTTGTATCTTATATCTGATGAAGCCTATAGAGAATTTACCTATGGAGAGAGAAAAACTGTCTCTATTATGGAATTTGAGGGTATTGATGATAATGCAATTCTTATAGACTCTGTTTCAAAGAGATATTCTGCATGTGGTGCCAGAATTGGCTGGATTATAACACGGAATAAAAAATTACTGGATTTAATACTAAAATTTGGCCAGGCCAGACTTTGTCCTCCTACAGTGGATCAGATTGCAGCTTTGGCTGCAATGGATACTCCTCGTTCATATTTCGAAGAGGTAGTTAAAGAATATAAGGGGCGACGTGATTTTGCCTATGAGGAATTGATAAGTATCCCTGGTGTTATTGCCAAAAAACCTGAAGGTGCATTTTATATGGTACTGTCTCTTCCGGTTGAGGATGCTGATAACTTTGCAAAATGGCTTTTGTCAGATTTCAGGCTTAATGGAGAAACTACAATGGTTGCACCAGCCGGAGGATTTTATTCAACTTCCGGGTTGGGGAAGAATCAGGTGCGTATTGCTTATGTGTTAAATAAAAATGATCTCAAAAAGGCAATTAATATAATCAGAGAGGCTTTAAAGGTTTATCCGGGGAGACCCTGACTTACAACAGCTCGTCCTGATCTCCCATCAACCTTTACTTCCAGGGGTTTGTCAAAGTGGATGTGTCTTATAAACTCATTTTCATAAACAGCTTCCATCTGTGAGAGGACTTCTGTATTGAATATTCCATCATTAACATAGGGGTTGATGGTTAGATAGGCACATCCAAGGGACGTTATGTTTTGAAAAAAATGAGTTCCCTGACTGGGTTCAACTCTAAAATTACTGGTACCTGTTTCAGTTATAACTTTGGCATGGGAGATATCTGTCCAAACGATTGGAATCCCCAGCCAGGGGTCGGTAGATCCCAGCCTTCCGGGAACAACCAATGCATAATTATTACCTGTATTTTTGAATTCAGCGTTTAGGTCACTTATCATTTTTCCCATAATCTTTGTTTTTCCAGGGTCAAAGGAATCTGGTTTTATGTAGATTAGATCTTTAATATCCTCATAAACCCCATTACCCATGGCTTTTTCTGAATAAATAAGTATTTTTTCTGAATTCACAGTGCTTATATCTGTATCATCACCCTCAGAACCCTTAACTATAGGTCTTATTTGCAGGAAACTAAAAGTTTCCGGTTCTCCATCTTCTGTATTCAGGTTAACTGCAAATTCAATTTCTATTGGTACATTCATAATATCCTGACCCATCTTAAGAATTGTTTTACATATTTCTGCAAGTGGAAACATTGAATATTTTAAAATACTGGAAAAGGTAATTATT
>JAUVLL010000271.1 GCA_030600745.1 Spirochaetaceae bacterium
GAAAAAGTGGCAGAAGACTTAAGGCAAATTCAGGCTGAGGCAACAAAACAAATGGTTAAGGAAGAAAGCCGGTTTTTGGATTCTCATATGCTTATGCTCACAGATCCCGAATTTATAACACAAATTGAAGAAAATTTAAATCTTTATAAGAAAAATATTGAGTGGGTACTACTTTTTACAGTAAAAGAGTTTATACGAATTCTAAGAAAAGCTGATAGTCCCTATTTGGTAGAACGAACAGTTGATCTTTATGATGTTACTCAGAGAATTCACAGGCATCTAATGTTTCATGAAAAAATATCACTGGCTGATATTGAACATGAGGTAGTCATTGTAACTCACAATCTTATGCCTTCTGAAACTGTTAATATGAACAGAGAAATGGTAAAGGCTATTGTACTTAATGCAGGAGGAAGAACTTCCCACACTGCGATCCTTGCCAGATCTTTCGAAATCCCTGCTGTTCTTGGGGTGGCAAATATTACAGGTGAGGCTCATAGTGGTGATACTATAATTGTTGATGGCAATTCAGGAACTGTTATCCTGGATCCTGATGAAGATATTCTGTCGGAATATCAGATTCGCCTAAGAAAGTGGGTTCAGCATGAAAAACGGTTAAATAAACTTAACAAACTGGCTGCAGAGACAATTGATGGAAAGAGAGTGATGTTAAGTTCTAATATAGAAATGCCGGAAGAGGTGGACCTGGTTCTTTCTCATCAGGCAGATGGTATTGGACTATTCAGATCTGAATTCCTTTTTTTGAAAGCCAGTGGATTATCAAGTGAAGATGATCAATATGAAGCTTATGTAAGTGTAATCAGTCGAATGAAAGGAAAGGGTGGTGTTACAATCAGAACCCTTGATGTAGGCGGGGATAAAATTATACCTGATCTTGATACTTACAAGGAGAAAAATCCACTACTGGGTTGGCGGGCAATTCGATTTTGTCTTCATCGTAAAGATATATTCAGAAGTCAGATAAGGGCTCTTCTAAGAGCCTCAGTATATGGAGAGCTGCGGATAATGTTTCCAATGATCTCCGGTATTGAGGAACTGGAAGATGCTCTGGAATTTCTGGAAGAAATAAAGGTGGAATTAAGATCTGAAGGAATTCCTTTTGACGAAAATATATCTGTTGGTATAATGATCGAAGTTCCGTCAGCGGCAATTACATCGGACATTCTTGCAAAAAGGGTAGATTTTTTATCTATTGGTACTAATGACCTTATTCAATATACTGTAGCTGTTGACAGGGGAAATGAAAATATTGCATATCTTTATAAGTCTTTCCATCCTGGTGTATTGAGGTTGATTAAAATGGTTATTGATAATGCACATGATGCAGGGATATCAGTTTCAATGTGTGGCGAAATGGCAGGTGATCCTTTGGCTTCTGTTATTCTTCTGGGTATGGGACTTGATGTTTTCAGTATGAGTTCCTCTGTTCTTTCTTCTGTTAAAGAGATTATTAGATCTGTCAGGCTGGATGAGGCGCAGGAAGTAGTAAAGGTAATTATGGGAATGAGTTCTTCCCTGGAAATTGATAATTATGTAAGTGAGTGGATGAATGAGAGATTTAATGACATCTCAGAATAAAAACGGATTGCCTGTAGTTGTAGTTATCGGCAGACCTAATGTTGGTAAATCAACACTGTTCAACAGGATGGTTGGAAGAAGAAAGGCAATCACTGATCCTTCCCCGGGGGTAACCAGGGACCCTGTGGAAGCTGTTTACAGCTTTGGTAACAGGACTGTAAGATTGATAGATACAGGTGGGTACAAGGTTGAGCAGGAAGGGTTGGATGCGCTTGTAAGCAGCAGAAGCCTCGAGATTATGGAGAGTGCAGATCTTGTTTTATTACTAATGGATGTTATGGAAATTACTCCGGAAGATGAAACACTTGTTAAAATACTCAGGAGGTTTTCTAAAAAGGTTCTGGTTGTTGTAAACAAAGTAGATCATCAGGGAAGAGATTCGGACGTTTGGAATTTCTATTCTTTGGGTTTTGACCATGTAATAGGAATGTCCGCAGAACATGGCATTGGTATGACCGAACTGGATGAAAAGCTGGAAGAACTCATCGATTTTGATATTATAAGAGAGCAAAATGATATTTCTGAACATCAAATAGCCATAACAATAATGGGAAAACCTAATACAGGGAAATCGACACTTACAAACAGATTGTTAGGGCGAAGAGCATCTATTGTATCTGATATTCCAGGTACAACAAGAGATGTTGTTGAAGGGGCCTTTGAATACAGTAAAAAATTGTATAAGGTACTGGATACTGCAGGTATTCGAAGGAAAAAGAAAGTTGGGGAAAATGTTGAATACTACTCAGTAAACAGGGCTTTTCAAAGCATAGAAGAATCGGATGTAGTTCTGTTAATGATTGATGCTGTAGATGGTTTGGCTGATCAGGATAAGAAAATTGCAGCACAGATTGTAAAGAATGGACGTGGCGTGATTCTTGTACTAAATAAGTGGGACAAGCTTAAAGATATTCCTAATCAGATGGAAGCCGTAAAAGATAGAATCAAATTCCTGTTTCCAGTATTAGCCTTTGCACCTATAGTTCCTATTTCTGCTTTAACCGGTGAGGGGGTTGACGAGTTGTTGAAACAGGTTAATAAGGCCTGGAAACAGCTGAACAAGAGAATTGAAACTGCAAGGGTCAACGAGGCTCTTAAGAGGTGGACAGAGAACCAGGAAGCTCCACGACACAGCAGAGGGCGGTATAAGATTATGTATGGGACACAAATTAGAACCAATCCTGTACACTTTGTGTTTTTTGTTAATCGTAAAACCGGATTTCCCGATTCGTATCTGCAGTATATTATAAATAATATTAGAAAAGATCTTGGTTTTTCCTCTATCCCATTAAGGGTAGAAACAAAAGAAAGGTAATAATCCTTTGATAAAATAGAAGAATTTGACGATATACAGAAATATGTGGGAATCAAAAAAAATATTATATAATCTCTTTTTATTTATATTGCTTTTTGTTTTTGGGCAAATCAGCATCTCAGCATCATCACTTAACAGATTTTCTGTGCAGTTTCCTGAGAATACAGAAGTACGTCAAAATTTATATGATCAAATGACAGGTACCAATAAAGTTGCGCTTTCTGCCCTTCCGGAGTGGAGAATCCTTGAAAGCACGGGTGTGCGTGTAAATTTTTTCACGGAAAAAGAAATCAATCAGGATGGCGGAACTGTCTATTTCTGCTTTTCTCACGGATCTGATCTTGATTTTACAAAAGGGACTAAAGGAAGTTATATTATTAAACGCAGTCTGGATAAATATGATGATATTAATTATGGTATTACGCAGATAAAGATATTTTACAAAAATGATGATCACTCTTTTCTAAGGATACGGAAAGCGTCAGAAAGTGAAGAGTCTGTGATGGAGATTCAGCTTTTTGGAAGAACGGTTCAGAATAATATCAAAGTTCCATTAACCCTGGCCGAGCTTTCCGGAAGGTCTTTTTCTGAACTTGCAGCGCTAACATCGAATTATGTAGATTGGAATTATTATCTTTCTGATTATAAAAAGCTGTATGGTAACAATGTCAGAGTCCTTTCCGAAACAATAAATCCTCTGTTAAGCTTTTTACGGGATGAAGATGACGGAGTTATAGATGCAGCAGGAGAGTTTGTATATATTGACAGCCTTGCACCTCAGGAGGGGGAGAGTGGGTTAAATTGTTCCGGATTTGCTAAATGGGTTATTGATGGTATTTATAAACCTGTAGCAGGATCAAATATTGATATAGGTCTTCTAAAAGATAAGCATTATGAACTTAGAGGTAACAAATGGAGTGATAAGCTGGAAGATGAGCTGGATCCTTATTTCGGCCTGGACTGGACAAGAAACCTTGCGCATGAGGTTCTTAAGCTTTATGAACCGGAAGTCCCCGTTTCGGCTGTGGATGTTGATAATCTCAGGTATCATGCATATAAAGAAAATATTGGTTTTTCTGTAGAGAATATAGAAACGCTGCTCTACGAACTGGCTGTTACCTACCCTCAAAATTTCTATCTGGGATCTTTAAACAGCAAATCTGATAAACCTCCCTATTTAAGGCAGCATACACATGTAGTTGTCATCTTCCCCTACATTGATATGAAAGGTAATTTCCAGGCGGATCTGTATTCCAGGAATGAGAAAATAAGTCTTGATTATCTAAAATCACATTGGAAGGATAATTATATTCATCTTGTTCATGTGGAAGGGACTTTCCGGTTTGAACCTTCCGGTATCGATTTCAGTCCGGTTATCAGGCGCTGATTGGTATTTCAAATTTATGGAGATTTACAATGACCAGCAATAGATCATCATATGCATCACTGGCAAAAACGCTTACATGGGAGGATGGCGTTCTTACCCTTTTGGATCAGACCTTGCTTCCTGTTGAAGTGAAATCTGAGATACAGGAAAACATAGAACAGGTTTGGGATTCAATTAAGAAATTAAAGGTACGGGGAGCCCCGGCTATCGGTATCGCAGGAGCATATGGAGTGCTTTATGGGGTTAAAGATAAAACTGATCTTCCTGTACATGAGTTTTTAGGTGAGCTTAAGAAGAGTGCTGATTATCTGGATTCTTCGAGACCTACAGCAGTAAATCTTAGCTGGGCGCTTAAACGTATGGTTGCAAAAGCCAATTCAGAAGCAAAAGAAAAACCTTCACCCAGCTCGAGGAATATTTACACTGCTCTTG
>JAUVLL010000364.1 GCA_030600745.1 Spirochaetaceae bacterium
TCTGTAAATGGACAAAATAAAGATCAGCAAAGAAAAAATTCCGGTTATAAAAACCGACCAGCCGGGTCTTACGATAATCAGACACAAAGAAATATGTCAAAGAGTTCAACGAGGGAAAAGAAGAAGTTAAATAGTACTAATAAAGTTCCATTAAAACTAACAAGGAACAGCTCTGAGGAAGAACGACTGGCATATTATAGAAATAAATATGGAGAAGCTTTTAAACTGGATTCTTCTTCAAATATTTCCGGATCATCTCCTAAGAAATCCGGAAAGAACAAAGATGGTTTTTTTAGGAAACTATTTGGATCCAGGGGTAAAAATAATAAATGACTAAAATAATACTTAATCCTGTCTCCGGAATGGGGAATGGTGCAAAGCAGCTCCCGGTTATCAGGGGAATATTTGACAGGTCAGGACTGGAATATGATATCACTATTACAGAAAAGGTCTGGGATGCAGCATTGGCTGCTGAGAGAGCTGCAGTGGAAGGTTATTCAGGCGTGGTTGCTGCAGGTGGTGATGGTACCTGCAATGAGGTTATTAATGGACTTATGGCTGCCGGTAAGGCTGCATACCCAAGCAGGAAGCTTGCTTCCGACCAGGGAACAGCAGGTATAAAACTCCCCTCTTTTGGTGTTCTTCCTGTTGGAAGGGGGAATGATTTTTCATATGGTGCCGGGATTCCTTCTTCTCTCATGCAGGCATCCGAACTCATTATTTCCCGGAATACATCGACCCTTGATGTGGGATTTATTGTCGGAGGTGATTATCCCGATGGCAGATATTTTGGTAATGGAATTGGAATTGGCTTTGATACCATGGTGGGTCTGGAAGCTGCCAGACTTAAGTTTATCCATGGACCTGCCGGCTATGCCTGGGGAGCTGTTGTAACTCTTTTTAAATACCCAAGGGCACCTGAACTCAAAGTAACTTATAATGGCAGTACACAGACTGTGCACTCAAGTCAGGTTTCAATTTTAAACGGCAGCAGAATGGGTGGTACTTTTTTTATGGCACCGGAGGGAAAGGTTGATGATGGTGTTCTTGATCTTTGCATGCCTGTTAAACATATAAGCAGACTTAAAATGATTAAACTGATGCTTCAATATACAAAGGGAACCCAGTCTGTTAACCCTGTCATCACAATGGCAAAGTCAACCAGGTATACTGTAGAGGCTGTAACCGGTAGTCTGGTTTGTCATGCAGATGGTGAGACCATTTGTACAAATGGAAAAGAGCTTAAAATAGAGTGTATTCCAGGTGCGCTGCAGATTTATTCTGATGGAGGGATAGATAATTGAATCTTGCAGGGAAAATAGTCACCAGCATTATAAAAGGGTTGATAGACACAAGCTGCCGGATTGATGATCGGGAACTTGAGAAAATTCCCTACAAAGGTCCGGCTCTAATCATTATGAATCATACAAATTTTCTGGAAGTACCTCTCCTTTATATTCACCTTATGCCTCGTCCAATTTCCGGATTGGCAAAAGAGGAAAGCTGGAAAATTCCGTTATATGGTTTTCTGGCCAGACAATGGGGGGCGATTCCCATTAAGCGGGGAACAGCTGCTATGAGTTCTTTTAAAAAAATATCAGAGCTTATGAAGCAGAATAAAATACTTGTTATAGCTCCTGAAGGAAGTCGAAATATTACTGGTGTTCTAAAAAAAGCATACCCTGGCATTATAACCATGGCAATGCAGAATAATGTTCCGATAATCCCTGTTGCTCATTATGGCAGTGAAAAATTCTGGGCTAATATGAAGAAATTTAGAAGAACTGATTTTACATTCAGGGTTGGAAAGCCTTTCTATATTGAGCCTGGAACAGAGAAGATATCCGGTAAGATAAGAAAAGATCTTCTTTTTGCGGTAATGAGTCAGATCGCAAAACTGCTTCCGGAGGAATACAGGGGGGAATATTCTGATATAACTTCAGCAAATGAAAAGTATCTCCGGTTTCTGGATGAAGGAACCTATAGCCGGAATTCTCCGGTACCTGTATGGCATCAATGAAGAAATATATAATCGCTGTAGATGCCGGTGGTTCCAGTATCCGTGCTCTTTTGTTTGATACCAAAGGAACAATTATTGGAAGAAAGCAGGTAAAGACAGAAATTATTTCGACCGAACCAGGGGCAATAGAACACGACCCGGAAGAGCAATGGAAACAATTTCTTTTTGCAATTAATAATCTTCTAAGTAATTGTAATATTGAGCCTTCTGAAATTGCTTCAATAGGGATAAGTGTTCAGCGGGCAACTTTTACCCTTTGGGATAAAAATGGAAAACCATGCTGCAATTTTATAAGCTGGTCTGATATAAGAGCGGCCGAAACTACAGCAGCAATGAATAAAAATATCAAGTGGAATCTTGTTAAGCTTGGAGCTGCAATTGTAAGCTTTTTTACACGTAGTACTATTTTAACAGCAACAGGAATGCTTAAATTTGTTACCGATCATGCACTTTCCAGGTTGAAATGGTTGTTTGACACTCGACCCGATATCTATGAGAAAGCAAAAAAAGGAGAACTTCTGTTTGGTACTCTGGATACATGGTTAATTTATAAACTTACTGGTGGAAAAGTTCATGCAACCGATACCTCAAATGCTGCTTCAACTTCTCTGTATAATCATTTTGATCTAAAATGGAATTCAATTTTTTGTAATCTTTTTAAAATTCCCATGAAGATACTTCCGGTCGTTAAAGAAACAGTTGATAACTTTGGTGTAACATCCTCTGATTTGTTTGAGGGTGCAGGTATTCCAATTGGATCGGTAGTTGG
>JAUVLL010000211.1 GCA_030600745.1 Spirochaetaceae bacterium
GGACCAGATCTCAATTGTTCTAAAACTGCCGGTTGATACATTCATACAGGCCGACAAACAGCATTCTCCTGGAGCAGATTACAATCCTGCAGATATTGTAATGCTTACAGATTATCCGGAGTTAACATTGTCGAGAAACAATCTTTCTCTATGTGAAGTACTTATACCGGATCTGCTTCAAATGGTGGAAGATGCAGGTAAGGAGGGGCTTACACTGGTTATCTCCTCTTCTTTCAGGAGTTATGAATATCAGGATAAGGTATTTAAATGGAATGTAGAACAGAATGGACTTGAAACTGCAGAGAGGGAATCTGCCAGGCCCGGCACCAGTCAGCACCAGCTTGGTACGGCAATAGATTTTGGTACAATTACAGATGATTATGCATTTACCCCTGCCGGCAAATGGCTCCTTGAAAACGCCTGGAAATATGGCTTCTCTCTATCCTATCCGGATAGTTACGAATGGCTGACAGGATATCGCCATGAATGCTGGCATTTTAGGTATATCACTCCAGCCGGAACAAAACTTCAGAGAGAGTACTTCGGTAATATACAGCATTATATGATTTCATTTATTAATGATCATAGGGATGAGCTGAAGAAACTATTATAATTTTTGCATACATCCCATGAGCTTTTAGGTAAGTTGTGTTTACGACTCAACACAGGGCTATCAGGGGTTACAAATAAGCCTTTTTTACCTCATCCAGAAGTTTGCTTTCTTCGGAGCTTAAATCATTGTCTGCCATAGCTGCTTTGAACATAAGACTGTAGATTTTTGTCCTTTTTTTCTTATCTTCCGGCATTTTTATTGAGAGTCTGCCGGACGCAGCCTGCTTAAAGAGGGGATCAATAATCGCTGTCTTATAGCCAAATTTCTTTGCTGCTGTTTCGGCAAGCTCTCTTTCCCTTGTATCGAATACTCCATCAGCTGCAATTATCATCATAATATTGTTAAGAGCATAATCCCTGATATCATAAACACCATCTATAACAGCAGCTTTGACAGAACTGGTCATATCTTTACTTGAAATAGCGGTATATTCTTCCATGGAAATAATATCTTCCACAACCCAGTCTTTACTTCCCCTGTTATATGCAGTTCCACAATAAGAACACTTTGCTGCCAGTTCATCTTCAACTGCTCCGCCGCAGGCAGGGCAGGATCCAGCATAGAGTGATCCTTTGGATTTGCCTCCGTTAATTTCTTTTTTAAAAATAAGTACTTCTGTTTTGGAAACAACAAATGGATCAACTTTTGAAATACGATTTTTTCCCAATACTTTTATTCTCTGGAATGAAGAGCGGATAGAAATATACAGTAGATTATCTGTTTCTGTTTTCCCTGCCCCAATAAGTGATACATCATTAAGAAAAAGTCTGTTGTATGCAATTGACTCATTGGTTTTTAAGGAAATAAGCTTACCAGCATAACTGGCACTAATAAATCTTTTAACTTTGTCATAGGAATTTGTACTTTGAGCGGAAATAACCTGAAGATATGCATTACTTGCTTTATCTTCTATAAGCTGAACAGAGGATTCATCTTCAAAAGCTTTTTTAGCTATTTCTGAGGCTACATGATTAAGTTTACGTTGACTTGTACGGGATGCGGCATAATCATTTGCCTGGGTAATTTCAGAGAGAATCCAGTCGTAGTCTCCATTGTTAAGGAGTGTCCCGCAGAATGTACATTTTACAACATCTGAGTTTTTACCATCCAGAGGAGCTCTGCAGTTTGGACATTCAACTGTTCCATATAGATCTTTATTTTTACTGCTTTTTTTCCTTATAAAAGACCAGTATTCTATAAAATCTTCAGAAACATCAGTATTAAGGTTCCTTGATAATTCAGATTTAAATATATCATTTGCAGAAGCACTTATACCTGCATGAATTATATCAAATTCTCCATCACTCCCGATCTTGTCAATCCATATGTTATCAATATCAATATCACTTATAATATTGGTTTGTTTTAGAATCCCCATCATTTCAATCTGGGTAATAAACCTTTGATGAACACCATCTGTAATATATCTGCGGGCTTTTGAAATATTTTTTTCTGACCATGCTTTTTGAATACCCATAAAAGCAGTATTTACTTTATGAAGAAACTCATGTTCATTAAAATCAGGATTTACTTTTTGAAAAGCTGAATAACCTTTTATATGATCAGTTCCTGCCTGACCCCCCTCATTTTGTCCTGGAAAATTTTTAAATGCAGATTTATTTTTTTTCTGTTTTTTATTTGCAGAAATATAAAGAAAAATAACTATACCCAGAATTATAAAATTAAAGGGGAAGGGAATTATCCTCATTAGATAGAAAATAAGATAGATTATACCCAGGTCTCCGCCACCTGAGCTGCTGGAACTGCTTCCACCACCTCCTGCTCTTGCGAATAACAGCTCCACTCCAACTGTCAGGAGCAGCATAATGATCAATACAGTAATTTTGGTTAGTTTGTTTCTTTTCATGATAAAAGTTTATGATAGTCTGTACCGGAGGTCAATAGAAGTATCACTAAATGATAATCAAAAAGAACAGATAATAATTCTATTTTTATATATCACAATTGTCGAGTTTATATTAGTATAAAATGTAATTTGGTGATATAATCTTCCAGAGGTTTTAACTGAAATCAAGGTAGAATGTTAGTATGAAATTAGAATGGGATTTCAAAAAAGCAGCAAATAATTTCCGAAAGCATGATGTTTCTTTTGAGGAAGCTGCAACGGCCTTGAGCGACTCGTTGTCAGCAACCGGTATTGACCCCGACCATTCAACTGGGGAATTTAGATATATCACTTTTGGCATTTCTGATAGTGGTCGTTTGTTAGTAGTTGCTCACACCGAACTGGGGGAGTCTATTCGAATAATCAGTGCCCGTTGTGCTACCAAAGGAGAGCGAAAAATTTATGAAGAAGAATAAGAACAATGATGAATTACGTGACGAGTATCAGCAGTCGGATTTTCCTTCCTCTCTGGTTCGTGGTAAGTATGCAAAACGTTTGCATGAGTCGTCCAATGTAATTGTGCTGAAACCGGAAGTGGCCGAAGTTTTTCCCAATGAAGAAGCTGTGAATTCTGCTCTTTTATCACTGATTAAACTTGCACAAACATCAACACACCTGATAAACCCCTCTGCCTGACAATACTATCCATCCTACAACCTGGTTTTGCTTGCAAATGATTGGAGGGGAGTCCAACAATCCCCAGATTAGTTGAGTATTATATTCACAAACTAATCATCATAGGTTATCTCTCCCCTACTGGATCCAATGGTACAGCCTGCTCCAATAGCCATTCTTGGGATAGGAGACAACCCGCACTTAAAACAGCACCGTAAACTTCAATGGGTATATAATTCTGACCTACATAGTTTTCCTCTTGAGATACCGTGTCCATGTTGTTTTTAAAAGCTTCTATGCTGATTCCGATAGTATTTCCCACAGGAGTCTGATAACCGAGTACCATTCTTCTGTTAGTATCTCTTATAGCAAAACGAGTATCTTCCCCCGGACCATAGAGACTATCCAGGATATACATATTTTCATCGGTAATGGGCCAGTCATCTCCGAATGTGTCTTGTACATCATTACTAGTTCGGTATAGGGACAGGGAACTGTTTTTAATAAATGGGAGGGCAGCAGGATTTTCACGGGAGTAGAATGGTGCCGGCATAATTTTGAATCTGGAAGTACTTACAGCGAATTTATTCAAGTAGTAACGAATTGCATTGGATTCAGGATCGATAGCTGCTGCTTCTGTCATCTTTTCTTCTGCAGCCTTAAGATCGTTGTTATCGTAGGCATCTATTGCTTCAGAGAAGTTTACAACAACAGCTTTTGCCTGTTCTTCTGTGGGTATAACTTTTACAGGTGGCGTTTCTTTTGCAGCAACAGTTGGCTCTGATTTTGGCACTAAAGCTTTAACTATACTGGCTCCCAGTTTTTTGGTTATTTTATTATAGTCGGAAAGGGCTCCCTCTGCTTTAGTTTTTAAAACAACAGTTCCAGACTCTACATTAATTACTTCCAGTGTAATAATAAGATTACCCATAAGATCGAACAGCTGTCCTGTTACCATATATTCTGCAGTAAGCAGTTTACCGAGTTCTGCAGCCTTGCTTTCATCTGCAAAGCCGGATAAGCCGAAAGACTATTCTTCCAGTATGGCATTTCTTTTGTCTCTTTCGATAAGCTTAATGCCTTTATATTCAGAAAGATCAACAGCCACAAACTCTGCAAAACCTTTCCCCAGATAAATGTAGTCCTGATTTGATGATTGAACCTCAAAGTCAAGAATGGCAATTCGTACTGTCTCGGCAGCAATAATCCCTGAAACAGAGATGATTAGAAAAAGAAGTATTACAAAGAAGAGGGATTTTTTCATTATGGCCTCCTGTTTTTAATAATTCTAAATCCACTATTTAGAATTTGCAAGGATCTTAATTACAATCACAGCTGCCAGAATCCCTGTAATTAAATTGGCAGCAGCCCCGCCTGCAAATATTCCCTTAAGGCCGAATATTTTAGATCCAAGAACTGCCAATGGTATATATAATACTATCAGCCTGAGAAGTGAAAGAACAATTGCATGAATTGGTTTACCTATGGCATTTAGAACCGATGAAGATAACAGGAGTATTCCCTGGAAACCGTATGTAAGGGCTATAATTCGTATATAGGTGACTACAGTACTTATTACAACAGGATCCTTATTAAACAGACCTGCCATAAAGGAGCCTGTTAAATAGAAGCCCCCATAGGCAATAACGCTCCAAAAAAGAGAGAATTTGTAAACCTTTTTTACTGCTTCTGAAACCCTTCCAAACTTCCCCGAACCCCAGTTCTGTCCAGTAAAGGGGATCATTACTGCTGCTAAAGAACGTACTATCATAAGGACGATCAACTCCAGTCTTGTCCCAACTCCAAATCCTGCAACAGCAGATGTTCCGAAGTTCGAGACCATTCTTGTAATTATACCCATTGTAAGAGGGTCTATAATTCTTGTAAGTGCAGCAGGTATACCTATAAACAGAATTTGTTTCCATGAGGTGAATAATTCTCCATAAGTCAATTTTTTAAAAGTAATAAGTTCTCTTTTTATAAGAATAATCAGTGCAAATACCAGTGTGGAAGCTCTTCCTAAAACAGTTGCCAGGGCAGCACCTGCCAGACCCATTGCCGGAAATGGACCGATACCGAATATAAGAAGGGGATCAAGTATCATATTGGCTATTGCCGCTATAGTCATTATAAGAGCTGGTGTCTTCATATCACCTGTAGCCCGGATAATATTGTTTCCGACCATTGGAAAAACTACAAAAATAACCCCTATGTACCATATACGCATGTACTCTTTTATAAGTGGCAGAGTTACAGTGTCCGCTCCCAGGAGGGTGAAGAGGGGACTTATGGTTAATTCTCCTGTTACAGCAGCTACAGCAACAATTAAAGCTGCAAGAAACAGAGCATCAGTAGAAAGCCGCTTTACACGGGATGTATCACCTTTTCCAATTGCTCTGGAAACTACTGATGATGTTCCCATTCCCAGTCCAAGAGCAATACTCTGAACCACCAGGATAACAGGAAATGTAAAACTCATGGCTGCCAGTTCATTTTTTCCCAGCTGTCCTATGTAGAATGTATCTACCAGGTTGAATATTACCATACTTATCATCCCTGCCATCATCTGGAGGGAAAGTCTTGTCAATAATTTTGTAATATTGCCTTCGGTAAGTTTTGCCTTGATTTTTCTATTCATTACGAAAAATATAATGGAATAAGTTGACAATTACAATTAGAATAACAATAGTTGAATAGTAGGGGGAGCGGGATGACAAAAATTTTAAAGAACTTTCATGACAGTGTTTATATAGACAGAACTCTTAAAGAAATAAAGGATATTTTTATTGATCTGTATGGAAAAGATCAGGGGATGGATAATTATAATTATCTTCTAATCGTGTCTGGTAACTTTCTTGAATCTCTAAGCAAAGACGAAATTACTGATTATGCCTCTTTTGATCCATCCGTTCCCTATGATCATT
>JAUVLL010000120.1 GCA_030600745.1 Spirochaetaceae bacterium
GATAAAAATTCCCAAAGGAAATAAAGATCCGCAAAAGAGCATTTTTTTATGATTTTTTCTGAATATCCCCGGATTGGTGGAGGATTCTGACATCAATATGGTTTTACTCAAATCTATTCTGTCCAGATGTCTGGTATTCCAGTACTGAGGGTCAACAACAACTGTAAAATCCGGAATATAACCTCTTTCTATAAGAACTGCTGCTGAGGTATCGACGGCTACTATTATAAATCGTTTTTGAAGTTCTTCCATAAGGGGTAATACATTATCCAAAGAAGGTCCTGCAGCCAGGAGTAATACCGGGAAATTACCAAAAATACCTGTTAAATTACCAACATCATTTGCCAATGGCAGTTCATTCAGGTTGTTAATAAGATTTCTAACCCATAGTTTGCCGAATTTTTTTAGTGTAGCTGTATTAACCTCTTTCCTTGAAACAAAATGGTGAACTATCTTATCAATTTTTTTGTAGTATTCATAATCAAGTTCATATAATGCCCTATTCTTAATTAACTCTATATTACCCTTTGGCAGACCCGGCAGCAGCATTCGGATAGAGTCACTTTTATTGGCAACTAAAAGACTTACTGAAGGAGAAGTAAAAATATTACTCAGGTTTCTGGATTCCAAAGATTTAAGGAACCTTTCTGCAGAGGGTTCTACTATTACAACAGGAATTCCCGGCTTTAGTTTCAGAACTGCCTCAATATAATATCCAAGTCCAAAACCTTCAATTATACAGGCAGCACTTTTTGCTGAAATCGCTGATAATACAAGTTTTTCAGCCTCTTTTACCGGTTCATGATTAGAGTGGATAAATTTTTTGCCTGTTACGGCAGTAGGCAGTCCCGATCTGCTATTAGAGATAATCATATCCGTTGATTTGTTATATTTATCCAGAATATCCTTTTTGAAAGCAGGATATTGTGAACACAGGGTATTAATATTCTTCTGGTAAAAACTCACTCCAACTCCAGGTGAATAGACATGCCTTTGACAATTTGTGTTCCGGGCTCAGGATTCTGATTAACAACCCACCCCTCACCATCAATTGTAACAGATATTTCAGGAAGTGCTATCAAAGGAAGAATTTCTCTTTTTGATAAACCTGTCAAATCAGGGAGATATTCCCCGGGTTCAAGTTTCTTGGATTCAGATAATCTGATAATACCAGAGTGATTAATGACAGTATCAGATTCCATTTTAATATCAAGGTATCTGACGAGTTCTTCTGTAAGTTCTTTAATAATTGGAGTTACAATACGACCACCGTAGAATTCATCACCCTTTGGAGTATCAACAACAATATATATAATAACTTCCGGATCATCTGTTGGAAAAATTGCAAGTGTAGAAGCAACAAAAAAACTGGTCGAGTACTTTCCAGTGTTCGGATCAATTTTCTGTGCAGCTCCTGTTTTTGCTGATATTCGCAGCCCCTCAATTGCAGTTCTTCTGGCAGTTCCTCCGGATTCTGTAGCGGTTTCCATCATAAGAAGCATAGCTTTGGCAATTTCAGGTTTTATTACGTGTCTGACTGGTTCCCTCATGAAATTTTTTATAAGCTTTCCTTCGGGGGAAACTATTTTATCTATAATATGGGGTTGCAAAAGAGTTCCCTGATTTGTAAGAATTGTAGCTGCTGTGATCATCTGTACAGCGGATACTGATATTTCCTGTCCTATAGCTATAGTTGGTTTTGATCTCCCTGACCAGTCTTCAGGTTTTTTAAGGATACCGACAGTTTCACCAGTAAATGCAAGGCCTGTACGGCTGTTGAATCCAAAAGAATTCAATTTATTGTAGAAGTCTTTCTTCGAAACAGTATCTGACGCGTAGGCAGCCCCTGAATTGCATGAATATTTAATTATATCCTGAACACTTACATCACCGTGAACCCCCAGACAGTTTATTTTAACTGTCTCATCGTTAGGAAACTGGTGTTCATAAAATCCATCACAATAAAAGTGGCTGTTAGGCGAAATTCCGCCTATTTCCATCTCTGCTCCGAGACTGAATATTTTGAATACAGAACCAGGTTCATATGCATAAGTAACTGGTAAATTGTTTTTTTCCCTGGAACTTGCTAATCCAAACGTATTTGGATCATAGTCCGGCATTGAAACCCAACTTAGGAAATCACCATTTTTAGCATCCATTACCAGGATCATCACAGAATCAGCATCATATTCATTATAGGCTTTTTTTGCCAGTTTTCTGGAAAAATACTGAATATTAAGGTCTATAGTCAGAAATATCTGATTACCATAAATTATTTCATCATCTGAATCAGGTTTTGGAGAAAGAATATCATTGTAAGTAAGCTCTATTCCATCAAGTCCTGTATTATCTATACCTGTAAAACCAGTAAGATGGGATGTTAAATTCTGTTCAGGATAATTCCTTCCATATTCAGGTTCCAAAGAGATACCTGAAATAACACTTTCATTAATAAGATTTCTAATACGGGTACTTTCTGTAGGGGAGATTTTCCGTTTTATATAGATAAAACCACTGTTGTTCTCAAATTTTTCCAGAAGAAGATCTGAATTCATGTTCAGAGCCTCTGCAATGATTCTTGATGCCTTTTCCTTTTCTGTTACATTCGGCATCCATGCAGTAACAGAATCCATTTGGGTTTGAATAGCAAGTATTCGTCCATTACGATCAAGAATAGGACCTCTTTCTATTATTTGAGCAGGTCCTGTTACCCTGAAATTCGGAGTGGGCGAGATAAGCATAATATCCACATATTTCCAAATTATTAAAAGAACAAAAATAGAAGTAAGAATAGAAAATATTGCAAAACGGTTTATCCTGGCAGGCATCAGTATCCTCTGATGCTTTTTGTGGTGAAAATGATGACACCGCAAAAAGCTCTCCTTAAGTTTTTATAGTTCATTTATAGTAATATGATGGTTAATAATTGTCGATATACAGAGTACATTATGATAAACTTAAACACAAGACAGCAAATTAGTACTCGAAGAAGCGTAAAGGGCAAACAATTTAATGATCTTTATAGAAAAACTGTTAAATTCTATAAAGTGATGGATCCTGGAGGGAAACTTATGTTTTTTTCCATGATCATATTAATGCTGGGAGCAGTTCTGTTTTCTTTAACAGAATATCTGAATAAACAGGTTTTACGCGATAAATCATTTCCTCTCCCTGGAGATAGTCTTGTAATAGATAGTTCCTTGCTGGAGTATGCATCTTCCGAATTTACAGGTATGGGATCCGGTAACCCGTACATTCAGGAAAGTTCAATAATATCTACTGTAAAATCATTCGATTATCAGATTAAAGAGGGTGACACCCTTTCGGGGATATCAAAACAATATAAAATTGATGTCGGTACACTAATCAGTTATAACAATATACAGAATGTAAGGCGTATATGGGTTGGTGCCAATTTAAAAATTCCGGATATTGATGGAATGCCCTATATTGTAAGAAATGGAGACTCTTTGGAATCTATTGCTGAAAAACATGAAATTCCACTAAACAATATTCTGGATGCGAATAATCTGGATTCGGAAATAATATCTGTCGGAGATCAGCTGTTTATTCCCGGTGCGAAGATAAGCGAATATGATTATAAAAAAGCAACCGGAACCCTTTTTCTCTATCCCGCTGTCGGCAGGCTTTCATCACCCTATGGCTACAGGTCTGATCCGTTTACTGGTGTTCGCAGAATGCATTATGGCATAGATATTGCCAATCGCAATGGGACTAGTGTTAAATCAACTATGGCTGGAACTGTTGTAGTTATTGGTAATCAACCTTTGGGCTATGGTAATTACGTTGTTATCAGGCACGACCGGGGATTTCAGTCTCTCTATGGGCATCTTAGTGCAATATTGGTTAGAAAGGGGCAGAGAGTCAGTCAGGGACAAAAGATAGGGAAAATGGGTAGTACTGGTCGAAGTACCGGAACGCATCTTCACTTCTCTCTCTATAAGAATAATGCACCTGTTAACCCTCTGAATGGATATCTTTACAGATAGGCTTCTTCTCTCCTATCTCCCATGACAATGTTTGTATTTTTTTCCGCTTCCGCAGGGACATGGATCGTTTCTTCCTACTTTTGGAGTTGTTCTTCTTACCTGGGCATTTTCCGGTGTGGATGCAGAATTCCTGTTGGAATTCTGACTGCTTGTAAACTGATTTATATCACTGTGGCTTTCAGTAGCACCCTGGCTTTTTCTTGTCCTGTATCTCTCTGCCGGTGCTTCGGAAATATGAACCTTGGTAACCATCCTGGCAATATTGGTTTTTATTTCATACAGAAGTTTATCAAAAATATCGAAACCTTCAAGTTTATACTCCAAAAGGGGATTTTTCTGGGCATAAGTCCTTAAATATACTGCTTCTCTTAGTTCTTCCAGAGATTCAAGATGGTCCTGCCATCTGTTATCAATATTTCTTAAATATTGATATTTAATGAATTCATTAAACTGTTTTTGACCAACTCTCTGGATTTTTCCTTCCAGCTCACTTTCCAGGGTTTCTGTTATTCGGTTAGCTAACTTTTCTTCACCAAGTTGCCCAAGTTCATCTTTAGTAAATTCTTCGGAGTAGAGAAATGCATCTCTAAGATCTGAATTCAGTGCAGCAGTATTTATAGTTGAATAATCTTTACTGGCAAAATAGGGAGACACGATATCTTCAACCAGCTCTTTATTTGTATTTATTATTCTCTGGAACAGTTCCTTGTCATTAAGAATATCATTTCGCTGATTGTATATATATGTTCGCTGTTCGTTAAGGACATCATCATATTCCAGGAGATGTTTTCGTATTTCATAGTTCCTCTCTTCAACCCTGTTCTGAGCTCTCTCAATTGCTTTATTAATCAGTGAGTGATGGAGTGGTTCTCCTGTATTCATCCCTGCTCTGGACATTAGGGATCTTAGACTGTCCCGGGCGAACAGCCGCATAAGCTCATCATCAAGGGAGAGAAAAAAACGTGAAGTACCGGGATCTCCCTGTCTTCCCGAACGTCCTCTAAGCTGATTATCTATACGTCTGGACTCATGTCTTTCAGTTCCAAGAATGTAGAGACCTCCAAGGATTTTAATCTCTTCATAGTCTTTTTTCCAGTTTTCATACTCAATTTTATATGCTGCTTTAAACTCTTCATCGGTTGATTTTGTGCCGCATCTTTTCCTTGCTCTAAAATCGGGGTTTCCTCCCAGCTTAATATCTGTTCCACGACCTGCCATATTTGTAGCTATGGTAATAGAACGTTTTGCACCTGCTTCTGCAATTATATGAGCCTCTCTTTCATGGTTTTTTGCATTAAGAACTTCATGCTTAATACCTCTATTAGAGAGTAACCTGGAAATATGTTCTGATTTTTCGATAGAGACTGTTCCAACCAGAACAGGCTGTCCCCGATTATACTGCGCTTCTATTTCATCGCAAATTGCAGTGTATTTAAACTCTTCTGTAAGGTAGATAACATCATTTTTATCAATTCTGGCTAAAGGACGGTTAGTAGGTATAACAACTACATCAAGATTATATATTTTAGCGAATTCCCTGGCCTCTGTATCAGCTGTTCCTGTCATACCGGAGATCTTTGTGTACATACGGAAAAAATTCTGGAAGGTAATAGTAGCCAGTGTTCTGTTTCTTTTGGCAATTTTTATTCCCTCTTTTGCTTCAATTGCCTGATGAAGACCCTCGGAATATCTTCTCCCATGAAGGACTCTTCCTGTAAACTCATCTACAATTTCAACAATACCATTCTGAACAACATAATCAACATCAATATGAAAGAGATGGTGTGCCTTCATTGCCTGGGTAAAGTAATGAACAAATTCAAAATTCTCATCTTTATACAGGGATTCTGCAATTACACCTGCCTGAATAAGTACTTCTTCGATCCTGTTCATCCCCTTTTCAGTAAAGGTAACTTTTTTAGATTTTTCATCTATTTGAAAATCACCATCACTAATTTCGGGATAGTCTCCTGTTTCAGAATCTCTGGTGCACTCTTTCAGTTTAGAGACAAGTCTGTTTACATCGGAAAATTTTCTTGTGTTATCTTCTGCCTGGCCTGAAATAATCAGAGGAGTTCGTGCTTCATCGATGAGTATTGAATCAATTTCGTCAATAATACAGAAGTTATGATTTTTTTGAACCCTTCCCTCATCAGACCAACGCATATTTTCTCTTAAATAATCAAATCCAAACTCATTATTGGTACCATAGGTTATATTGCAATCATATGCTTTTTTTCTGGACTCATTATCCATGTTGGATAAGATAGTTCCTACTGTAACTCCAAGAAGGGTAAATACAGGTCTCATCCACTCTGCATCCCTTTCTGCAAGATAGTCATTAACTGTTACTACATGAACCCCCAGACCTGATAAAGAATTGAGATATGCTGCAGGCACACTTGAAAGGGTTTTCCCTTCACCTGTCTTCATCTCCATTATTCTTCCCTCATGAAGAGAAATACCTCCCATAAGCTGTACATCGTAGTGACGTTCACCAAGAGTTTTTCTTGATGCCTCCCTTACAAGTGCAAATGCTTCCGGCAGGATTTCATCCAGACTTTCACCGTCAATGTGCCGTTTTTTAAGTATTTCTGTCTGTTTGGGGAAATCATCCATAGAAAGCCCTAAAGCCCAGGGTTCCAGCTCATTAATTTTATGTACAAGTGGAAGTAGTTCTTTTAAATCTTTTTCGTGTTTAGATCCGAAAATTGCGTTTATTAGTCCCGGCATTGATTTTCACCCTCTTACTATATAAAAATATCAACATAATATACTGCTGATTTATGGTGAAATTCAATAGTAGGGACAGCCACTAAGGACGATTTATCGACCCTGGTGGCTGTCCTTACATAAGATTGACATTATTAATACATAGTGCTTACTATAAGTTATGAAAAGCAATATTGTAAGGCTGCAGATTATTATATTAATTATCTATTCACTGGTTTCTCTTATTTCATGTAATTCGGAGTCTGGTATGGAAAGAGAGCTTCTGTTTGAGCTGTCTCTTGGAAAGGGAGAGGATCAGATTGATCTTGTACAGATGCCTAATATTCCGTTTAATAAAAAAACAAGAATAGTAATGAAAGACGGGCTTATTTATATTGGAAATGGTAATTCCAATAAGGTTATGGAGTTTAGCAGTTATGGAGATATACTCTCTCTTTTTTATAATCCACATGAAAATCCGGTTCCTGTTCTGCTGACCAATGTGTCAGAGGATACCACTTCTTCTAATCGGAATGCCTACACTTTTAATTTTAGAAATACCGGCGAAATTGCAATAACAGAAAAAAATGATCTGCTCATTGAAGATACTGTACCGGATAACCGTATAGATTATGACGAGAGTACAGAAACAGTTTTAAACCGGATTGTACTTAGGTTTGATGGAGAAGGTGAATTTATCAATTTTTTAGGAAGAGAAGGGGTAGGAGGGACACCTTTCCCTTATATTGAAAAAATTGAAGTAAACAGCAAAGATGAAATTATTATTATTACAAGAACAAAAATTACATGGAATATTTACTGGTATTCCAATGATGGATCTCTAAAATATACTATTAGGGTCCCTCTTGATGATCTTCCTGTACCTCCCGGGGAGGATCCCATTCCTTCTCTTGAGACTATTGTTTCCGACAGGCAGGAAAATGCTATCTATCTTAAGGTTGATTACTACAATAAAGAAACCACTGATCACAATTATATTATGTCATATATCTGGGAATATAATATCGATAGAGAAGAATATACAAAATTTATACATATACCGGAACCGGACTTTGATGAAGGGGATGATATCCCAGGTTTTTTAGGTGTAAACAATGCGGGGTATTATTTCTTTATTGCACATGAAACCGGCAATACTTTCCAGATGATGGTTTTGGCAGATAGCGGGGCAGTAGTGGCAAGAAGTGAATTAACAATGATGGATGAAGAGATATCCTATAGAGACCTTTGTCTCGATCAAAATGGTTTACTTGTGGCATTACTGGGAAAATATGACAAAGCAGAAATAGTATGGTGGAGAAGTGATAAGCTTTCAGGAGTTCAGAATGAAGATAGTCAGTTCTAATTCAATGGCAGAAGACCTTCTTCCTTACATATCCGGTACGATAAATGAGGGTATATCAGATGTCTGATAAGCACAGAATGGATTCGGATTATAATTATTATTTTAATCGGGAAGAGTATAAAAAAAGCAGATATAAAGAGCCTTCAACTTTCAAAGGAGGGCCGTTTAGACGGAATAAAACTCTACTGATTACGCTGCTGGATATATCGATAATTGTACTGATAATTATAGTTGTGTTGCCTTTTGTAAGGAAATCATACGAAGTTCCCGATTTAAACGGGTATAAAGTAAAGTTGACTAATTATCGTATGGAAGAAGATATTTATCTTAATCTGTTAATTACCAATAAGGCAAAGGATAAGGCTGAAGGGGCATTGCTGACCGATATAGAATTCCGAATGGAAAACAGTGACAGAAGTATCTATATAAATGATCTTCTGCCGCTGCCCGGGGAGTCTTTGTCCTATAGAATCAGTTTTAAGGATGATGGATCAGAGACGGCCTCTGCAAAGGTGTCGATAAAGGGTGATTCGACTATACTTAATGTTAAGCTGAGCAGGAAATAAGATTCGCTCTCTTGACCTCTGGATTAATTTTCTTTATGTTTTAGTC
>JAUVLL010000116.1 GCA_030600745.1 Spirochaetaceae bacterium
GTTCCAAGGGGAAGTGAAGAAGAAAATTTTGTAATATAATTAGATGTTAAACCATAAAAAGAAAGCATATCCCCTAAACCAAAAACTATTGATACAATTACCCCGACAGTCACAGCACGTTTAATTTTGTCAAAATTATAGTATAAACTACTTAGGATAATAACAATGATTGAAGGATATAACAATACCAGCCATGGAACTGTAAATTTTACTATTTTGCTTAAACCTACTAAACCTAAAGCAAATCCTATAATAGTTGCAATAATAACAATTACTATGTACTTTAATTTGTTATTAGTCATTTCCGAAAACATATCCCCTGCCATCGAAATAATTGCAGCAGAAGTGGTAAGACAGCTAAGAGTCAGGATAACTGCGAAACTTACCATACCTATACTGCCCAGGAGGCCCCTTGCAATATTAGTTGAGAGTACTCCAATTGAGGCATCGGGGAAGGAAGAACCTGACGAAGCTCCCAGGTAAACCAGCAAGGTTGAAGTTATTCCCAGAAGTATCGCAGTAGAAATTCCAATAATATTTAAATTTTTATCTTTGTCTTTTCTGGTTTCAATATTTCTAATTTTAAGTTCATTTAATACCCAGCCTCCAAATAGAAGAGCTGCTATAGCATTCATTGTATTGTACGCATTAAGCATCCCATCCTTCAAGGCAGTAGGAGTGCCTGGACTTTGAGGAACAGAAAGAGGAGAGGTAATACCTCTGATAGCCAGGATAAGAACAAATATTATCAAAACAGGAGCTAATACTTTTCCAATTTTATCTATAACCGTTGCTCTTGTAGAGGCTATATAAAAACTTAATAAAAAGAATACAGCTAAAGTTATCCATAAAGGTACACCTGACAACAACGGTAAAACAGCCATTTCATGAGTTGCAGAAGAAATTCTTGGAAGAATAAAAAATACAGTTATAAGTATTGGAATGGCTGTATAAATCTTTCCAAAATATTTACCTAAGAGCGTAGTAGCTATTCCGGTTAATGATTGATTCTGATGAGCACAGGCTAAATAAGCCAGCCAGACACCTACACTATTAATAATCATATAACCAACTGCAGCAATAAACCAGCTTGTACCTGCGTCTCTTCCCAGTATTGGAGGAAAAATTAAGTCTCCAACACCAAAATGGGACGAAAACATTGCCCCTGATATTACTATTAGAATTGAAACCGGTAATAAACCTTTTTTTTCCATAATCGTACCCCAATGATTTTTTTTGTTTTTTAATGATAGCATGAAATATCTATATGTCAAGAATATTTTAATTTCGTTAAAACGGAAACAACTCTGAGGGCTTTTGTGATGTCTATGGAATCGGCTTGTTTTTGGCTTTTTGCGCCAGTTAATAGCCAATATATTAGAGAAGAAGTTTTTTTTAAGTAGAAAATGTGATACAGCGCAAAAAGCTCCTCTAAATAAAAGCTTGATACAAAACAGTTCTTTCTCCTATAATTCCCTGATATGAAAAATATTATTGTCATCGGTGCCGGTCCTACAGGGCTTTTGCCTCATCTCTACTTCTTAATGATAACTTTTCAGTAGATCTTTATGATCAAAAGAGTGAAGCAGGACGTAAGCTCCTTTTAGCAGGTAAAAGTGGTCTTAATGTTACAAATACAAATGACCTGGATTCTTTCACTGCTGCCTATGGGAATAATCAGGAGCAGATGCGACAGGCCCTTACTAATTTTTCTCCTGAAGACCTTTGTCGATGGCTGAAAAATTTAGGTATTGAAACTTTTGAAGGGACAACGGGACTTATTTTCCCAGTTTCATCTAATTCTGAAAAATTACTCACACTCTGGATGGAATCTCTGGTTTCAAATAAAAATTTTCATTTTCATCCGGATCATCGATTAGTGAATATCGAAAATGGATTACTTTTTTTTGAAAATAGAAATCAAACTATTACTCTCAAAGCTCCTTTGGTGATAATGGGAATGGGTGGAGCAAGTTATCCTGCAACAGGTTCCGATGGTAGATGGCGTAATTTACTGGGCAGTATTGGTATAAAAACAATTCCTTTTAAGCCAATGAACTGTGGATTTGAATGTTCCTGGTCGCCCTTTTTTAAGAAAACTATAAATCATTCAGCCCTTAAAAATATAAAACTCACCCTGGGTAACCAATCCGTAAGAGGAGAAGCCATGATCACCTCTTACGGTCTTGAAGGAGGCCCTTTTTATCGCTTAAGTCGGGAAATAAGGGATTCAATTGAACTAAATGGAAAAGCAATTACCTTTCTGGATTTAACTCCCGATCTTTCTCTGAATGAGGTTATACAGAAATTAAATCATGAGCGGGGGAAAAACAGCATATCCAATCATCTTAGGAAACAGTTAAAACTTTCGAAATCTAAAATCTATTTACTTAGAGAAGTAACAGAAAAGAGTATATTTAATGATTTTCCACTTCTGGCACAAACTATAAAAAATCTTTCTGTAACTCTTGAGCGCCCAAGACCAATTGAAGAGGCAATTTCAAGTTCCGGAGGTGTTTCTTTTAAAGAACTGGATAAATATTTTATGATAAAAAAGTATCCGGGATGGTTTACCGCAGGAGAGATGGTTGCCTGGGAAGCTCCCACAGGGGGCTACCTGTTACAAGGTTGTTTTTCAACAGCCTATATGGCAGTTGAAGGAATAAAAAAGCTATAAAATTCTTTTCCATTTTTTATTCCTAATCTATCTTGAGCGCATTTTTATGCTGTTTACCAAACCGCCGGTAACAACAAAGACAAGACCTATACCATATGCTTCTACGAAGGGTTCAGCGAAAAATACTATTAAATAGATTTCAGATAATACCGGCGTGATAAAAACTGATGATTATCCAGGGTTGTTTGTCCCATTTTTGCAACTACCGGTATAAGTGCCCATAACGCCACACATATCATGACATATACAGTACCTTTTACCTTTTCATTCATAATTATAATAAGTCCTCAGGACATCTTTTACAGCTTAATTCCTTTTTATAGTTCATTATATCATTTTTAATTATCATCTGAAATAACTTTCTCCTTATACTGTACAGGGGTCATCATTTACATATAAATTTATTATAAGAGGTCGCTTTATCATAAATTTTCAGTTCTTTCGTGGCTGTGTATCTTAAAAGAATTAGAAATCGCTTTTCGTTAGTTCCAAATGTTTTGTTATACATCAAGTTCTTTTATTTCTTCTCTTATATTATGTAATCTGATACTTATTGCTTTCTTATAATTTTTAAAATCTTTATCCGTTGTAAAAATGCTTATCTTATTATTACTTTAATTCTTTTACTACTTTTTTTTCATTCGCTGTTAAAGTCTTTTTCCTTAAAGCCAAAGACCAGACCGATGTATCTACCAGAATTCTCATTTTCTATTTCTCTTCTTCTTATAATCATAGTCTTCTTCATATTCAATTTCACCAAAGATACTTATTATTTCCTCCTGTTTTCTCCTCTGAACAAATTCTTTAAGTGCAAGGTTCACTGTATCTTTTTTTGTTTTTATGCCGGCAATACTCTGAGCCATGACTAATATTTTATCATCTATTGCAAGGTTTGTAGCCATTTAATCCTCCCTACTATGTGTAAAATATAACACAAACAATCGTGTAAAACAATAGTCCAAACATAAGCTCAAATTCCCTCCTCTGGTTTTCACTTTATCTGAACAGCATGGAATAGCTGTGTGGAGTCAATCGCGAGACTCGCAGCGATTGCGGGTTTGGAGTGAGGGGGATTCCTCCCCCAAAATTTAAACTTGACATCTTGCTTCTATTGTTAGAACTTATATTCAAGGAGCGGCAAATGAAACGCATATTTCTGCTTCTGGCCCTGATACTTACTGCCCAGGTCATCTTCTGCAGCAGTGCCAGCATAATTCCCATTACCGGCGACATAGAACCTTTCCAGCTGGCATTTATAAGAAGGGCTTTGGAAGAATCCGATGATTCTGTATTAATTTTTGACATAAACACATTCGGCGGCAGAGTCGACACCGCCCTCAAAATCGCGACGTTAATCGGGTCCATACAGGATTCAGAGACTGTTGCCTTTATTTCTGCAGGCCCGGGGAGCCTGGGGGTAAGCTGGTCGGCAGGAGCGCTGATATCACTCTCCTGCAGCTCCATTTATATGACAGAAGGAACATCAATCGGCGCTGCAGCCCCTGTGTATCAGACTCAGGAAGGGATGGTGATGGCCGAAGAGAAAGTGGTGAGCGCCATAAGAGGACAGATGGCGGCCCTGGCCGAAAAAAACGGCTATTCAATCGCGGCTGCGCTGGGAATGGTGGATAAAGACCTTATTATCAGAGAAATTTATATTGACGGAAAGGTTTCCCTTGCTCTGGAAAGTGAAATAGAAACTCTGAAAAAAAGAGCAGAAGAGGCGGGTTCTGAATTTGAATCGGGGATGGTCGTGTCAGCAGAGGGTAAACTGCTGACTTTGCGCGCAGGGGAGATGGAGAAGTACGGTATCTCCAGTGGAACTGTAAGGAGAATAGAAGATCTCTATCCTCTTCTTGATATTCCTCCCCATAAAGTTACACAGATAGAACCCACTACAGGGGACAGGATGGTTGCCTGGCTTACGGGGTCTGTTATAACAAGTATACTTATAATGATAGGCCTTTTGGGCCTCTACGTGGAAGTATCAACACCTGGATTTGCTGTTCCCGGAACAATTGCTATTATTTGTTTTGCAATTGTGTTTGCCGGTGGTGCCCTGATGGGGACCTTTAATTCCTTTGAGCTTCTATTGTTTATTGCAGGGGTAGTCCTTCTTATTGCAGAGATATTCCTTATTCCAGGATTCGGTGTGGCTGGAATCTCCGGTATTTTTCTAATGATGAGTGCCCTGATTCTGTCACGACAGGAATTTTTTGTTCCTGAGTTTGAGTGGGAAATGGACATTCTGCTAAAAAACATGCTGCTTGTCTTTGGAACTGCCGGTGCTTCGATAATCATTATGGCAGTTCTTCTGGTTATTTTCCCCCATCTTGCACCTTTTAAAAGATTGATCCTTATATCACCGCCTAATCAGACAGCCGGTCAGATTGCAGACCGGAACAATGAACACCTTAATGGGCAAATTAGTAGGCAGGTTGTTGAATCAGGAACAGTCGGTGTAACAGTTACCCTGCTCCGGCCTTCCGGGAAGGCTTCTCTGGGAAATGAAGTTCTGTCTGTGGAAACAGACGGTGAATACATAGGAAAAGGTATCAAAATAGTAGTAACCGGAAAATCCGGAAATATTATAAGGGTTAAAAAGGTATGAATCTATTATTCCTTACAGGATTATTCTTCATTGGTCTTATTGCCATAATAGTCGAGTTTTTTGTGCCCGCAGCCGGAATAATAGGGATTATCGGAGGAGGATGTATTATCGGGAGTGTCGTAAAGGCCTATCTCGATTACGGTATTCTGACAGGCTCTGCATTTCTCCTTGGAGCGTTAATCATGACGCCCCTTTTAATCATGTCCTACTTCAAAATATTCCCCAAAACCAGAATAGGTAGAAAATTGATTCTAAATTCAAATCAGAGCCATGAATCGGGTTTCACAACCTTTACACAGGAAAAATACAGAAACCTTAATGAGAGTTCCGGAATAGTTTTAAAAGACTTGCGGCCTATCGGAATAGTGGAAATAAAGGGGCAGAAATTCAATGCCCTGACAAATGGTGAATACCTGGATTCGGGCAGTAAAATCCAGGTGTTTAAAGTAGAGGGAAACCGGGTATTCGTAAAGGCTGCAACCAAAGGAGAGTAAAAAATGATCTACATATTAAGTATGATTCTGATTGGAATAGTATCAATTGTCTTTCTTGTTTTCTTTATCAAGTTTTTCAGTCTCTGGTTCAGGGCGCTTCTATCAGGGGCTCATATCAGCCTTGCCCGGCTTATCGGGATGTGGATAAGAAGGGTTAAATCCACAGTAATAGTTGACAGCAGAATAATGCTGGTAAAAGCCGGACTACCCATAGACTCTGACCCTCTGGAAACTCATTATCTGGCGGGGGGTGATGTTATAAAGGTAAGCAAAGCTCTTATTGCTGCAAATAAGGCGGATATCCCCCTTTCCTTCCAGAAGGCGACAGCCATAGATCTGGCAGGAAGAGATGTTCTGGAGGCGGTAAAAACCAGTGTCTACCCCAAGGTTATTGACTGTCCTGATCCTGCCAAGGGAAAGTTAACAATTGACGCAGTGTCAAAGGACGGGATACAGGTAAAAGCTAAAGCCAGGGTTACAGTCAGGGCAAATATTGAACATCTGGTAGGCGGCGCTACAGAAGAGACAGTTATAGCCAGGGTTGGTGAAGGTATTGTGACAACCATAGGTTCTTCCAACACCTACAAACAAGTCCTTGAGAATCCTGACCAGATATCGAAAACAGTACTGGAAAAGGGTCTGGATGCAGGGACAGCCTTTGAAATTCTCTCTATTGATATTGCAGATGTGGATGTCGGTGCTAATATCGGTGCAAAGCTCCAGGCAGATCAGGCAGAGGCGGATAAACGCCGTTTTCAGGCTGTTGCCGAGCAGCGAAGGGCAGCTGCAATTGCCCTTCAGCAGGAAAATGTGGCCACAGAGCGGGAAAACCGCGCAAAGGTTGTCCTGGCGGAGGTGGAAATTCCTAAGGCCATAGCCGAAGCCTTCAGGTCCGGGAATCTGGGTGTCATGGACTATTACAACCTCCGGAATATTCAGGCAGATACTACAATGCGGAAAAATATAAGCGGAGAGACTAAAGATGAATAGTAAGGGAATACTGGATATAATTGCGGTTTATGCCAGTGCTATTATCATCCTGCTTCTTCTCAGTGCCACTGTCATATTCAGAATCATAAGAGAGAACGCCTGGAAAAGGAGGAAACAGGCAGCGGCTCCTCTAAAACCGGAAATTACCTCAAAACCGTCGGCCAATCGTACAAATACATCAGGAGTTCCAGGCAGAACACTTCCTTCTTCGGATCTCGAAGAAGAGGGAGGTAAACAAAACATCGTGATAGAAAGAGTGGAACAGCTAAGTACTTTGAAAAGGGGTATCATTTGGGCTGAAATCCTGGGCAGACCAGGGGGCAGGCGTCGGAGAAATATTTAAGTTTATTTCAAAATATAAATATCTTCATTATAAGCCTGTAGGTAAAATCCTGCATGGTAGAAAAAATTATGGAAGGAGTGGAGAATGAAAAGGTTATTTAGAAACACACTGTCAATATTTATAATAGGATTATTATTATTGATATTTATAGGATGCAGCACTATTGAGAAATATGTGGAAATCCCCGAAGCAGCAACTAAAGGTATAACAAAAGGTAACGATTATCTTGGAAAGGGCGTTGTTCTTGCAGGAGTTATATGGGAAGATGATGGTTTTTATTCAGCAACACTTTTTCCAGTTGAGATAATAACACAAGCAAGTGATAAAACAAAGGGTGAATATGAGGTCATACTTTTGACCGGATCACCTGATGTAACAGAGGGCTCTAAGCATTGGACCAAAAATGTGATATTGAAATCACATCCCGCAAAAAAAGATGAGCTGAAACCTGAAATGGTTATTCTATATACGGGTGGTGATCCATGCAAAGAAGATTGGGAAGAACTTGAAGGAGCGCGTTGGTTAACAGGTGTAATTTTGAATACAGACGAACTGTATAAGGATATCGTAGAACTAAAAGCCTGCGGAGGCTATCGCAGGACATATAAAAGACACCTGTCACAGCTCCGCATTAGTGATGATCCGCTAATTGAACCCCCAAAGGAAGACTAGAGCTGCTAAGTCCCTTGGTGTAAGGCAGACCAGGGGGTAGGCGAAGAAGGAATACCTACCCCCCTGCCAGCATTCTGGCAACGATCAGAACCTGGGCGGCGATATAGGTCGACATTACTATTGCCTGAGAGTGTGCCAGTCTGTGCAGTATGGAATAACTTAGGATGATATGTACTCTATTGGACATGCCTTTTACTGTAAACGATGTCCTTAGAGTTTTGTAAACGATGTTACTATATTAACTACATAACGACACTAATCAGCCGCGCGGCTTTTCGCGTCGGCTGAGTTAGCTTTGTTCTACGCCTTATCAGTCTCCCTTTAAAAATTTATTCAGCTCTCCGTAAAAGTCTTTCGGGTTATCATTCATCGGAAAATGGCCACTCTGTTTTATCTTTACTTCCCGGACGTCTCCAACTCGAGTTAGCGTAGGTAGATCGGCATTTTCGTCTCCGAAAAAATATGCCTTCCGACATGGAAGAGCTAGAAATATTTCTAGCAATTTTTCGCTGTCAGACCAGGCAACCAGTGATTCAGCGCTCCTGTAAAGAGCATCCGCTGATGTTGAGTCTATCGCGGCGTACCTTTCGCCAAAGCTGTTAAATTTGTCTCGCAATTCCTGAAAAAAGTCAGATTTTCGCCATTGTCACGCACATTCGCAACAATCTCATTTGATTGTCCATCTATAAGTATTGTAAATTTCATAAGTTTCATAATCACTCCAGATAGGCATTCCGGGTAGAGCGGGGAGCTTGCGCCCCCGTTGCCCCCTAAGAACTGTGCAAGCGACTTTCACAGCACACAGCGGGGGCCCCTGTTAATCTAAGCTGAATAGACCAGCGGTAAGATTCTTTTTGATTCCAGCTGCTTAAGATTAGCACAACTTTCACGCATGGCAAAGTACTCCCTGTCTTCTTTTGAATAAGGGTTTGCTGATCCTCGGATCTTAATATACCTCGCCAAACCAACATCAGGATGATAAACCAGTGATCGAATAAAAAACTTCCCATCTTTCATACTCAAACAGAAGAAG
>JAUVLL010000132.1 GCA_030600745.1 Spirochaetaceae bacterium
AGTTAAGTAATCTTACAGTATCTGAAGAATTAATTAGTTTCGATTTTCTTGTTGGTTATGAGGATGAGAAGGTTCTGGAAGGAATAATCCCCGTAACCCTGAATTTTGCAGCAAGGATTGATTCATCATTTCCTATTGAAATCCTTGGAAAAATTGTAACTACTTCTGATGAAATTGCTATGTTGGAAGCTGTTTCTGTACATCAATTTCAGTAAAAACAGTTTACAGTGAGCAGTAAGCAGAGGAAGAAGGGAATAGGGGGGGGGAGTGAGGCTTGTTGTTCAGAGAGTAAGAGAATGTAGTGTTAAGGTGAATAATCAGGTTATTGGAGAGATTGAATCCGGTCTTTTGGCTTATTTGGGCGTTGAGAAGGGAGACGGCTCAAAGGATCTTGAGTATTTAGTTAATAAACTTACCGGGCTTAGAGTATTCAACGATAAAAATGGGAAAATGAATCTTTCTGTAAAAGATGTAGGAAAATCTATAATGGTAATATCTCAATTTACTATTTGTGCAGATACAAGAAAGGGATTTAGACCTTCCTATAATAATGCGGAACAACCGGATTTAGCCAGGAAATTGTATCATGATTTCATTAAAAAAATTAAAAAAAACAACATACATGTGGAAAAAGGAAAATTTCAGGAAGATATGAAAATTATGTATATAAATGACGGTCCGGTTACAATTTTGCTTGATTCGAAAAAAATATTCTAATTTCTTTAAAATTTAATAATATTTTTACTGTACATTGAAGCAAAATCCAATTATAACCAGTACTAAGTAGTATAGATAAGTATTTGGAGAAAATATGGCAAAAAAAAATCTCATTCAACAACAGCCAAATCCGGACAAGGAAAAAGCATTGGAAGCGGCAAGATTACAAATTGATAAGCAATTTGGAAAAGGATCATTGATGCAGCTTGGACAATCATCAAAAGACCTCTCTGTTGAGGTAATCCCTTCCGGATCTATATTACTTGATGCGGCCCTTGGTATAGGTGGATATCCTAAAGGTCGTATAATTGAAATATATGGTCCGGAGTCTTCAGGGAAAACAACATTGGCACTTCATGCTATTGCAGAATCGCAGAAAAAGGGCGGTATTGCTGCTTTTATTGATGCAGAGCATGCACTTGATCCTATCTATGCAAAAAATCTTGGTGTTAATACTGATGATCTTTGGGTGTCTCAGCCGGATACTGGCGAGCAGGCTCTGGAAATTACAGAATCTCTTATTAGATCAGGAGCTATAGATGTAATTGTAATAGACTCTGTTGCTGCCCTTACACCCCGGGCTGAGATAGAAGGAGATATGGGAGATTCCCATATGGGATTACAGGCCAGACTAATGAGCCAGGCTTTAAGAAAACTGACAGCAACAATTTCAAAATCCGGTACATGCCTTATATTTATCAATCAGATACGTATGAAAATTGGTGTTATGTTTGGAAATCCTGAAACGACTACTGGAGGAAAGGCATTAAAATTCTATTCTTCCATGCGATTGGAAGTAAGAAGAATTGAAACACTGTCAAAAGGCACAGATGATGCAATAGGGAATAAGGTTAGAGTTAAGGTTGTCAAGAACAAAGTAGCACCACCTTTCAGGAAGGTAGAGCTTGAAATTATTTTTGGCAAGGGGGTTAGTGCTCTTTCAAGTCTTCTTGATGGTGCTTTGCAATTTGATATTATTTCTAAAAGCGGAAGCTGGTATTCTTATGGAGAAGAGAGAATAGGGCAGGGAAGGGAAAATGCAAAACTCTTTTTGGAGAATAATCCCGATATCGCATCCAAAATTGAAAAAAAGGTAAGGGCATTACTTTTTCCTGTAATTGATGAAAAAGAACATGAGAAAAAAACTCAATCAAGCTCTTCGGTAAAAAAAGAGATAAATTCTGTAAATGACGGACTGTTCTGATTACTTGATTTAAAGCTCTTAATAAATGTATATTCCCATAATGGATAATGTTAAGGAAAAGAATGATAAAAATAGTTTTATTCTTGAGGATTTTGAAGGACCTCTGGATTTACTTCTGTTTTTAATCAGGAAGTCAGAGGTAAATATATACGATATCCCGATTGCCCAGATTACCGAGCAGTATCTCTCTTTTCTTGATCTTGCTACTAAAATAAATCTGGATGATCTTACTGATTTTTTTCTGATGGCAGCAACCTTATTGCTTATTAAATCCAGAATGCTTCTTCCTGTTGAAGTCACCTTCGATGATGAACTGGAAGATCCCAGGCAGGAACTTGTAGACAGACTTATTGAGTATCAGAAATATAAAAGATTTTCTGAACTAATGGCGGTTAAAGAAGAAGAATCTGAATGGCATATAGAAAGAAACAAGAAGCAGGCAATTCTTCCGTTTCCCGAAAACGATGAACTTTGGGAAACAATTGATGTATGGGATCTCCTTAGTACCTTTTCTACGATAGTTTCTTCTCTCTCTGCAGAAAGAATTATAAATCTTTACGAAGAAGTATCTGTAAATGAAAAATTGAGTTTAATATATGAACTTCTGGAAACTCGTGGTGAATTTTTTTTTACAGATCTTGTTGTAAAAACAGATTCTACTATGGATGTAATATGTGCTTTTCTTGCCATCCTTGAATCTGTTAAGGCTAAAAGAATAATAATTTTACAAAATAAGCTATTTGGTGATATAAAAATTAAAAACAGAGGCGAAAAAGGAGAATGAAACTGGAAAAAGAGGTTGCATTAATCGAAGCAGTACTATTTCTTGAGAATGATCCTGTAGATATAAAATACCTGTCAAAAGTAACTCATTTTTCTATGACAGTTGTAGAAGAATCAATTATACAATTAAAAGGGATCTATTCTATGGATAATAGAGGATTGGAAATTTCTGATGTAGGTGAGGGATTTCAGCTGATACCTAAAATTGAATTATGGGACTATTTAAAAGATACCTATGGCAGAAAAAATGAGAATAAACTTTCAAAAGCAGCTCTGGAAACTTTATCTATTATCGCATATTCCCAACCAGTAACACGGGGCGAAATTGAGAATATCAGAGGAGTTTCACCTGATAGTATGATGAAATTACTAATTAGTAAAAATTTTATTAAAGATGTAGGGAAAAAGGATGTTCCTGGAAAACCTACTCAATATGGTACAACAAAAGAGTTTTTGAAAGCTTTCAGATTATCCAGTATAGCAGATCTTCCTAGACTGGATGAGATAGAGCAGGACAGGTTTGAACTTAATGGATAATAATAAAACAGAGGATATGCGATTACAGGTTTTTATGGCTCACAGCGGTGTAGCATCAAGAAGAAAATCAGAGTTTCTAATTTCCGAAGGTTTTGTAAAAGTAAATGGAAAAGTAGTAACGCAAATGGGTTATAGGGTAGGAACAGATGACACTGTTACCTATAAGGGACAAGTATTACACATAATAAACAAGAAACTCTATCTTGCTTTAAATAAACCGCACCTCTATCTTTGCAGCAACAGTGATCCCCAGGGTAGATCTCTGGCAATAGATTTAATTAAAAGTGATTTTCAGGAACGTTTATACAATGTCGGCAGGCTTGATTATTTATCCACTGGTCTGATTTTTTTTACAAATGACGGTAATTTTACAAAAATCGTAGCACATCCTTCTTCAGGTATTGAAAAAGAATATATAGTTGAAACAAAACAGGCAATTGACGAACAGATACTCCTTGATTTTATGAAAGGAGTATCTATTGATGGTGAAAAGTACAAATTAGACTCCTATAAATACAAAACAAAATTTAAAGTTAGATTAATATTGCTGGAGGGTAAAAACAGGGAAATCCGTCGTTTTTTTCAATCCAGGAATATAAAAATACGAAAACTTCACAGAATCAGAATTGGTATAGTTCAATTGAATAATATTCCATCTGGCAGTTACCGTTATTTAACAAAAAAAGAAGTGGCATGGTTCTTTAAAAAGGGGAAAACATAATAATGATAGTAGCTATTGATGGTCCTGCAGGAGTTGGTAAAAGTACTATTGCAAAGAAAATTGCTAAAAGAGCTTCACTGTTTTACGTCAATTCCGGAAATTTTTATAGAGCAATAACCCTTGATGTAATTAAAAATGGAATTGCAATGACTGAGACTGATTTGATAATAGATATAGCAAAAAAAATTAAATTCTCATTAATCAATGAAAAACTACATGTTAATAATGTGATTATAGAAAATAAACTTCATTCAGATACTGTGGATGGCCTGGTTGCTCAGATCTCATCAATAGTTAATATACGGAAACTTGTAAATACTGCTATAAGAAAAACTACTGAATCCATGAATATTATTGTTGAAGGGAGGGATATTACTACTGTTGTTTTTCCTAATGCAGATCTTAAGGTTTATCTGGATGCTTCTGTTGAAACAAGAGCTGCCAGAAGATATAATCAGGGAGTTAGTAATTTATCACTTGATGAAATTGAAAAAGCAATTCGTATTAGAGATCAAATTGATAAATCAAAACCGGAAGGAAGTTTAAAAATTTCCAGTGACGCTCTATATTTAGACACATCGGACTTGACCATAGATGAAGTTTGTGACAAAGTGTTACAGAAAATAAGCAGTATATAAGTATTAATTTCAGGAGAATTATCATAGTTATGGCAGAAAGCGAACCGGATATTACCGTAGAATCACAAACTTCCTTACAGGAAGAATACCTAAATTCTTTCAATGATCTTGAAGAAGGACAGCTTATTGAAGGTACGGTAATTGAAATCAGCACTGAAAGTGTTTTTGTAGATGTCGGATATAAATCAGAAGGCAAAATACCGATAGAAGAATTTAAAACAAAACCGCAAATTGGTGACGTGGCAAGTGTTGTTCTGATTTCCAAAGAAGGTAAAAGTGGCCAGGTGGTTGTCTCTAAAGGAAAGGCTGATGTTAAAGTATTCTGGAAGGAATTAAAAAATGCTCATCAGGAACATATCCCGGTAACAGGAAAATTTATAAGTTCCAACAAAGGCGGATTTGAAGTCAACCTTGGTCATGATATTGTTGCTTTTTGCCCTCTTTCAAAAACCGATATTAAGAGGGTTGAAAATCCGGATGATTATATTGGACTTGAATCAAAGTTTGTTATAGACAGACTTTACAGTGATAATAAGATTAAAATAGTTGTTTCCCGTAGAATTTTTTTAGAAAATGAAATTTCTAAAAGTAAAGAAGAGTTTTTTAGTAAAACAGAAGTGGGATCTGTTGTTACAGGAGTGGTAAAAAGTTTTACTTCTTTTGGAGCTTTTATTGATCTTGGTGGTTTTGATGGGCTGCTTCATATAAATGATATGAGTTGGGGCCATGTAACACGACCAAAAGATTATGTTAAGAAAGATCAGAAAATTAAACTGAAAGTTATTAAACTTGATCCGGAAGGTCAAAAGATTAATTTATCCCTAAAACATTTCACCCCGGATCCATGGACAATATTCGAAAAGAAATATGCAATTAATGATATTGTTAAGGGAAAAGTTACAAAATTAGTAGATTTTGGTGCTTTTATAGAAATTGAAGAGGGTATTGAAGGCCTTGTTCATATTTCTGAACTTTCCTGGGTTAAAAGAATTAAACACCCGGATGAGGTTCTATCCATTGGTGACGAAGTGGAAACTAAAATACTTGGGTACGATCTTGAAAACGGTCGGGTTTCTTTAGGTCTTAAGCAGGTTTTGCAGAATCCCTGGGATACTATAGAAGAAACATTTCCACTGGGTCTTAGATTAAAAGCCAAAATTGTGAAAATAAAAAATGCCGGTGCTTTTGTTGAACTCGCTGAAGGTATTGATGGATTTCTTCATGTAGATGACCTGTCCTGGACAAGACATATAAAAAACCCTGGTTCTATGTTGAAAACAGGTGAAGAAATTGACGTTGTAATAATTGATATTGATAAAAAAGCTCATAGAATAAGACTTGGAGTGAAACAGCTTTCCGATGATCCATGGGATTATCTCCGGAAAAACTATTCTAAGAACAGCCCAATTGATGGGGAGATAACAAACATCACTGATTTTGGTGTTTTTGTTAAAGTAATCGGTGGAATTGAGGGTCTTGTAAGTAAATATAATCTTGTTGAACCAGGTACCGATGACAGTCGTGATGAAGATTATCTCTCCCGATTTAAAACTGGTCAGAAAGTTAAAGCTCTTATTACTGAAATAAATCCGAAATCTCAACGTTTATCATTATCAATAAAGGATTATGAGAAAGGAATACAGAGAAAAGAGCTTTCCAAGTACATACATGATGAGGATGGTGAATCAACTGCTGCTTTCGGGGAATTCCTGAAAGATATGGATTTTGATTCACAAAAATAAATTATGCTCACATCGAATATCGATGCTAAGAGACTCGCAACTCTTATTGAGATTAATACGTTAATTAATTTTGATTATCAGGATGCTCATTCTCTTTTAGAAATAATACTCGAATCAGCTACACGACTTACGTATGGAGAAGCATCGTCGCTTCTCCTTGTAAATTCTGAAAACAACAGACTCTATTTTGAAATCTCCATAGGCTCAAAAGGAAAGGAACTTAAAAAGTTTTCTCTAAATATGGGCGAAGGTATAGCCGGGTGGGTTGCAAAAAACAGTACTTCACTTATTGTAAATGATGTTGATACTGATTCCCGCTTTTTTTCTGAAATTGGTGATAAAATTGGCTTTAATACAAAATCTATACTTGCTGTTCCCATGCTCATAAAAGATGAATGTGTAGGAGTTATTGAGATTATTAATCGTAACGATGGAGGCTATTTTTCAAATGAAGATCTTCAATGGTTGGAAATGTTTGCATCCCAGTCAGCTCTTGCAATTAGGAATGCTAAAGAATATCAACGTGTAAAAAATGAAGTAAATATACTCCAAAAACGTATTAGCAAAGATGCAAATAGTTTTCACACGTTAATAGGTTCAAGTAAGACAATAACTGACAAACTAAAAATAGTTAAAAAAATTGCTGCTACTGACTCTTCAGTTCTTATAACTGGTGAAAGCGGAGTTGGTAAAGAATTGTTTGCAGAACAAATACATCTGCAAAGCAATAGATGCAATCAGCCTTTTATCAGAGTAAATTGTGCTGCTTTACCGGATAATCTTATTGAAAATGAACTATTCGGCCATGTCAAGGGAGCCTTTACAGATGCTTTTAGTGATAAACGCGGCAGATTCGAACTTGCAGACAGGGGAACTATTTTTCTTGATGAAATAGGAGAGATACCGTTAAACCTTCAGTCCAAATTACTTAGAGTAATCCAGCATAAGGTTTTTGAAAAAGTAGGATCCAGTAATTCTGTACATATTGATGTTAGGATTCTTGCTGCAACCAATATAGATATTGGAAGGGCTTTGGAGAATGGTACATTCCGCAAGGACTTGTATTTTCGTCTAAATGTATTACCATTGAATATCCCGCCTCTGAGAGAACATACAGAAGATATTATAGTTCTTGCTGAATTCTTTCTAAATAAGGTAAATCTATTAACTAATAAGAAAAAATTAAATTTCACCCTTGAAGCTATGGAAGAAATGCTCTCTTATTCATGGCCTGGTAATGTACGTGAGCTGGAAAATGTAATTGAAAGATCAGTCTTAATTTCTGCAACTGAAAAAATCGGAGTAGATGACTTGATGCTTAATACAAATTCAGCAATAAAAAATCCTTATGCAGAAAAATCATTAAAAGAAGCTATCACACAATTTAAAAAATATTTTATAACAAGTATATTGGATAGAAATAACTGGAATCAAACCAATGCATCAAAAGCACTTGGTATACAGAGAACATATCTGTCAAAACTTATAAAAGAACATAATTTAAGAAGATAATTAGGAGTTACAATGTCACAAAGTCATGATAAATCAGAAAAAATTACATTAAAAGGAAAGTTATCCCTTTTAATCCAGAAATACAGCTATATTTTTCTGGGTTCCATTGTTGCATTAGTTTTTATTGTTATCGGATTACTAATTTACAATTCACAGCAAGTCAAAAACTTAGAAAAATATACCCAGGAAATTGAATCTATTCAAACGGACTTTGAAAATCTGTCCAGTTTTACTGACGATGAAAAAATAGATGCTGCCCAGGCAGAAATAAAAACAAAACTTGATAACCTTATAGATGACGGTAAGAAAAATTATGTTCTTCAGAGAGCACTTTTTATTAGAGCTACTATGTTTTTTCAGAGTAAGGACTGGGATAAATCAATAGAAGATTTTAAACTACTTGCAGATGATTTTTCTAATAGCTATTTAGCACCGATCTCACTTATT
>JAUVLL010000123.1 GCA_030600745.1 Spirochaetaceae bacterium
TGCTGGGGTGCATTAGGAACAAATATTTAAATTGATTATTTGGGGGGTGACCCGGTGGGGGGGGGGACCGGGGGGCCCCCCCTTCGACGGGGTCGGGCTATCCACTTGTTGTAACATGGATATCAAGTTCTGATCTACGCACTGAGTTGACGACGTGTCCACCCAGATGGGGTAGGATCGTCTGGTTATAATTTACATTCCTCCCTCTTTTTTAATATTAGCAAAACCTATTAGACCTTTACTGATCTGACCCATTCCAGCACATCACTTAAGTGAACACGCAGCACATCAAAGCTAAAGTACCGCTTACCTACTGCAATATTGTTGGCCGTTATACTCCGATATTTCTCGGGAGTTGTAAGAATATCAATTATTTCAAGCGCCGCCCGATCAAGAATTTTACCGGGGATATGTGCAAATCCATCACCATTTTTACGAACAGTATCCCCAAGGGATACCACATCAACACCCTTCGAAGCAATATCTTCTTTGAAAACGGGATACTCAAACACAGCCACAGGTAAGCACGCAGCGAAGGCTTCCAGAAGCTGATTACCAAATCCTTCCCAACCTGAGGGATAGAGAACAAAATCAGCCATTGTATACATATCAGGATACAACGCATAGAATCCATTGCGCTGGGAACATCCGGGGCAAATGTCGTCTCCCGCGTATATCCAGGAAATCTTCTGCTTATCGAAGAGTTTAAATAGTTTCGCTTTGCAATCAAGGAAAGCGGCCTCAGGACGACCGGCAAGCACCAGGATTATTCTGCTCTGTTCCGAAAATAGTTTGCCATGATATAGCTTCACAGAGATGAGGTTTTGGCAAAGAGTCTGTAAAATAGCAGACAAATGCCCGGCTATTTCTATCTGCTTATTCGGAACAATCCGGGCTCCGACAAAAAGCACAACGTCATGCGGTTTAATGTCATGTTTGGTGCGAATTTCTTCGCGCAGCCTTGCATAAATTTCAGGAACGAGTTGATCATCGAAATTCATAGTATCGTAAATAACGTTGGCAGCAATACCTTTATCCTTCAGCGCTTTTTGATTACGCGAGTTGATCGTCCAATGTGAGAGATTAGGCATTACAGGAGGGAAATACCCCTCGAGAATCGATTTGGCAAAATCACATGTCGGTGTAAATTTGTAAGCACCTTCACTCAAGATATCGTGATGGATGGCAGCACACGGCAGCCTGAACTCCCTGAGTAATTCACTAAGCGCTAACGTAGCTGCGGGATGAATTGGCAAACAGAAGATGTTATGAACAAAGATCATCTCCGGAATAAAATCGCTTATTGCCTTGCCCAATCCTTGTTTTAGTACTGACATTGAGGCATTAAAGGATTTTTTAAGCTCAGCTTCGCCGGCAAAGTCCTCTAGCTGCCTGAAGAGGTTTCGCATCATCTTCCTGGTTTCATCAGAGTCAAATTCAAGATTCGGCAGAGGAAATTCCGCCCACTCACAGGCAGAGCAGACAGCTACCTTATGACCCATTGCCTCAAGCATATCCCGGCGCTTCTTCATCTCTAAAGAAACACCATCGCTACCCGCTGAATCGGTTCTGTATCGTTTCGCAAGCTCGCAAGTCTGTTTCCAGCCGATGGCAGGAGCAGAACGAAAATGAATAAGAAGTACCTTCATTACATTATTCCTATTAATTATCAGATCTTAAGAATATTGAAGAAAATAGGCGTATATTCAAATATTGTCAATCCAGATTATGACAGCTATTCCCCTTCTTGTACAAAATGACACAAATTCTGCCTAATCGGTCATTGATGGATTATGTATAGGAGAGATGACCATGTTGTTTTTCGAAACTTGATCCAGGCATCAGGAATAATCGAGAAAAAGAATTTTATAATAAATATTCATATGCCAACAATAAACTATCCTCCAAAACTAAAAAAGATAATAGCCAAAGTATTCGACACAAGAAATGAGCATAATCAAAAAATTCCAGATGGATCTGATAGCAATTTCAAATTTTTTTTAGCTGAAAAAGAGGGAATAGATATTGCGATTTCTAATCTCTAATATCTCTATAGTACTGAGTTCTGATACCAGTGCAAGAGTATGAAGTTGAAATACTAACACCTGCCGCAACTTATTATCCTAAATTGTTTGTATGAAACATTCCCTATCCCAGTTTCAAAAGCTGTGCCAGAAATAAATCTTTGCACCATAGATCAAGGGAAGGCTGCTGATTAGAGCGTACAAATCTGTGTACGTCTTTTGCGGCTGATTTCCAGTTGATGGCTGTTATCTTCTTTTCAAGTTCTGTTTGACACCAGTTCCTGTCAACAACAATGGACTGATTCTTCCATGGCCCCTGTTGATCAAGAGCTGACGAAAGAAAATTATAGTTAACTTCAATACCCTGGCTTATATACCATATAAAATCGTACCAATCTCTTCCTTTTAAATATTCTCTACATAGAAGGGCGTGAACTTTTCCGGCAAAAAGAGTTGATTTATCCTGTATTACTACAGAGGAGGTAAAAGGGAAATCAATATATTTTATTTCTGTACCACCTTCAGCTGGTGGATTAGTATCAATTTCCAGTTTAATTTTAATTTTTTTAACACGACCATTTCCTGTTCGATGATTTAATTGTAGAATCTTAATTAGAGAATCATCTTTAAGAAAAGCTTTTTTAACTGTCCTTTCTTTATCCGAGCGCTCCCCAATTTCTATATTATATCCATATGCAGATAGTTCATCTGAAATTATTTTTAGGTATGGTTCTAACTGGAATTTATTATTTGGCTTTATTAAGAGAAAATCGATATCTTCAGAAAATCTGTCCAGACTATAAAAGATTCTAAGGCAGGTGCCTCCCTGAAATGCAGTGTATTTAAAAAAGTCAGTTCTTCCGAGTGCAGCCAGGATTACTTCCTGAGTAATTTCTCTAACTGCATGTTCTTCTTCAATGTTGGAATTACAATTATAAGAATCTAATTTTGTTTGAATTATTTGAATACTCATTTATTTAATTCCTTTTTAATCTTATTGATAAATTGAACAGCCCTCTGGTTATTATAATTAATAGAAAGGAGATCAAAATCACTACTTTTAAGATTATTAAGTTCCTCTTCATCTATACGAAGACTTTTAAATAAATAATCTGTACTACTATAATCAATCTTATTGATATAGATGTAATCAACCAATGCTTTTAGAGGTTTTGCTATAAAAAAAATATAACCTTCCTGATCAATATGACGTTCTACAGATTTATAAAAAATATTTTGTCGAACATGATTATAACTAAAATTACCTATTGGTGTCTTATAATCTTTGGATTTATTAAATGAAACACTTGTTAGTGTGTATACTGCTTCAGGTATCCAACCATGCCAGCTTAAAGCTGATTCAAGACTAATATAGGATGGTCCATAAATATACTGTGCAACTGTATAAAGATTAATCTTTTTTTTGAGGTATTTCTTAGGGAGGCAATATAACCCTCTTTTGATACGAATAATTTCTTTCTTCGCAAGGGCTCTTTTTATCAGGCTGTATAACTTGTTATCACTACCAGGAATAATTGCAGCAATATCTTGAATTGTGAATATGCCGAGAGGAGATAATTTGAAAAATGTTTCAGTTAAATTCGTCATAATAATTAAATAAAATATAAATACTGTCATAATATGACAGTTATGAGAATATAATATAGTATGAATTAGGAACTGTCAAGTATAAATCCAAATTTATCTTTTTTACCGCCTTTTCAAATAAAAATATGGGAATAAAGCATTTGTTATAATGAAACAAATAGACTAGAATAATAAATTGTCAGTTCGCCAATGAGTCGTACCGAAAGAGCGAAGCGATGAGGAACGATCTCAGCATCCAAAGGCTGGTCGGGACTTCGTCCCTGCTCGCCTATGCATCCAAAGGAGCAAATAAAATGGACACTGTTTCGATTCTACCTGCAAATAGTATTGGAACGGGTTTTATACCTCCTCTGCACCTCCCTGAGGGTAAAGATGAGTATTATATTCGCAATAAACAAATTCCCTGGTCTAAAGATCGCTGGCGGCATTTACAGTCTGATGAGATTAAAAAGCTTATAGATAACAACAATACTTCTGACGACTGGGATAAAATGTTTGTTACCGATCAGTTTGACCCGGGGCAGATTAAAAATTCTAAATTTTACGGTCTTGTCCGCCTTGGTAATATTCGTAATATTATTCTTGAGTATCATGACTTGAAGGTCCCGGCGGGTATTACGAATAGTATTATCATTTCCTGTGATATAGGAGATGATACGGCAATCCATGAAGTACGATATTTATCACACTATATCATCGGTGACCGTTGTATATTATTCAACATAAAAGAGATGAATACAACCAATCATGCAAAATTCGGTAATGGTATTATCAAAGATGGTGAATCGGAAGATGTCCGGGTGTATCTTGATCTGATGAACGAAGCAGGCTGCCGTAGTGTTATTCCTTTTAATGGTATGATATCTGCCGACGCCTGGCTCTGGGCAAAGTATCGTGATGACACTATTCTACAGGAAAAACTGAAGGAAATTACACAGGACAGCTTTGATTCTCGTCTGGGATATTACGGCATCGTGGGTGATCAATGTGTAATAAAAAATTCACTTATTCTTAAAGATGTTAAAATTTATTCAAGTTGCTATATTAAAGGTACAAATAAACTTAAAAACCTGACTATTAATTCTTCGGAATCAGAACCCACTCAAATTGGAGAGGGTGTGGAATTAGTAAACGGTATTATTGGCTATGGGTGTCATATCTTTTATGGCTGTAAGGCAGTGCGTTTTATTTTAGGAGATAATTCAAACTTAAAATACGGAGCAAGGCTCATTAACTCATTTCTGGGAGATAACTCAACTATTTCATGTTGTGAAGTGCTTAACAACCTTATATTTCCTGCACATGAACAGCATCATAATAATTCATTTCTTATTGCATCTGTAGTTATGGGGCAGAGTAATATTGCCGCAGGAGCAACCATTGGATCAAATCATAACAGCAGGGCAAATGATAATGAGATCCAGGCAGGACGCGGCTTCTGGCCCGGGTTATGTACAAGTGTTAAACACTCCTGTCGGTTTGCTTCCTTTACCCTGCTTTCCAAAGCAGGGTACCCTGCTGAGCTTGATATCCCTCTGCCGTTTGCACTTATTAATAATAATGCAGCAGAAGATCAATTGGAAATTCTGCCTGCATTCTGGTGGATGTACAATATGTATGCTCTGACCAGAAATACCTGGAAATATCACAATAGAGATAAGCGGATGAGAAAAATACAAAATATTGAATTTGATTTTTTGGCACCTGACACCATAGAAGAGATAGTCCATGCCTGCCGATTATTGGAAATATATACAGCTGAAGCTTATTTACGTAGCAAAGGGGATCTACTGGAGATAGAGGATGAGAACAAACTTGTTGAAAAAGGGCGCAGGCTTCTATCAGGAAATGAAGAACAAATAAAAGACCTTGAAATTTCCGGTGAAGATATTGAAAAATCAAACCGGAAAGTAATAATTTTAAAAACCTATAAAGCCTACCATGCCTATCATGATATGATCCATTATTATGCTGTCAAAAATTTGCTTGTTTTTATGGATACAAACCCTGCAGCTTCTTTTAAGACTATGTGTAATGTATTAGAAGGCGGCTGTGAACACAATTGGGTAAACTTTGGAGGGCAGCTTATTCCTGAAAAAGATGTTGACCAGTTACGATCGGATATTAGATCCGGGGATATTTCCAGCTGGAAAGAGATTCATACCAGGTATAATTCCCTTTATGAAGATTATCCTGGTGAAAAGCAAAAACATGCATTTGCCATACTATGCAGCATATTGGGAACAGACAAATTGACTGAAAAATTATGGATATCGTCCATGGATAAAGCAATGGAAATACAGGAGTTCATAGGCAAACAGGTATACAATACCAGAAAAAAAGATTTTGATAATCCATTTCGCTGGAGAACATTTAGAAATTCAAAAGAGATGATGGCTTCAATAGGAACTGTTGAAGATAATAGTTTTGTTAAACAGATACGTAAACAGACAGATGATTTTAAGAAATTGGTGAATAGAATTAAAAACCGGTATGTTTAATTTCTTCGGCAAGTTGTTCAAATCGTTTCATTGTATGTTCATAAAACGTCTGCCATCCCTCACATAATGTACTAAGTGTATCCGGTCTGGCATAAGGTCCTCTCATTTTCTGACAGTCGCCATGGCAGAGTTTTAGCCATTTACAGTTATTACATTTACTGTTCCATTTGCTCTTTTTTCGGCCGAAATTTTCATAGATCGGGCTTATTAGAGCATCTTCCCAGGAAGTTGAGTTTATATTGCCTAATTTAAATTCTTTTTCTACAAAAAAATCACAGGGATATATACCTCCGTCATATTCGACAACAAAGTACTGTCTGCAGTCCTTATCCATAGTGCATTCAGTATACTGCCCCATTACCAGATAGTTTAAAACAGAATCAAAGTGGCGAATAGAGATCTTCCTTGTATCTTTTTTGTACCATAAATCAAATATCTCACAGAGAAATTCACCCCATTGCTTCCCGGTAATGGAATAATGAGTCAAATCTCCTTTTTCGTCGTATTCCACACAAGGAATAAACTGCAGGAAATTAAATTCTTTCTCTCTGTAATATTTGTACAACTCTTTAGGTTTATCTACATTTTCTGAGTTTACCAGACATAAGATATTAAACTCTGCTTTTGCATTGTGTAGAAAATTTATCCCTTCCATAACCTTGCTGTGGGTTGGTTTCCCATCTATTGTAAGTCTGAATTTATTATGAACTTTATTGGGTCCATCAAGGCTTACTCCCAGCAGAAAATTATTTTCTGCAAAAAACTTCGCCATAGACTGGTCAATCAATGTTGCATTTGTCTGCAGTCCATTGCTGATTTTTGCATTTGGAGGAGCATACTTTTTTTGAAACTCTACAGCTTTCTTAAAAAAATCCAAACCCATTAAAGTAGGTTCTCCACCCTGCCAGCCAAAACTGTATTCCGGCAGAGGCAGTCTCATATAGCTGGAGATCATCTTTTCCAGAGTCTCATAGGACATTGCAGGTTTGTCACCTTCTTTTATATAGTTAAGGTGATCAATATAAAAGCAGTATTCACAGCGTAAATTGCATGCTGCGGATGCGGGTTTTATGAGTAGTGAAAATGATTTTATTTTATTCATATAATTTTATAGTGTTAGGTAATTATCATTATGTCAATCGTTTCAACAATGAAAAACAAATAAGTTTTAGAAGTATACGTAGAAAAAAATTATCGCTATAGATAAAACAGATAAACAGTTTCCGATTTGAAAACATCTCCTTTTTTAAGGATAGTAGTGGGGTTCTTCCGGAAATGGGGAGAATCCTGATAATGTTGAGTCTCCAGGCGAAGCCCTGATCGGTGTTTATAATTCCCTTTATGAAAATTATCCTGGAGAAAAGCAAAAACATGCATTTGCCATACTATGCAGCATATTGGGAACAGACAGATGATTTTAGAAAACTGATTGATAAAGTTAAAATCAGAGAAAATTATAACCAGGACTGGATTAAATTAATTCTTGAAGTATAGTATAACTTCCTTTTTCGATTAAATTCACCAGGGTCTCCGTTTAGTCCTGAAACGGCAGGTTTGAGATTCTTTAACTGACTTTGCAGCTGATCCAGATAATCCCGCCAGCTTGACTCGATATGAACACTGGATTTGGGAATAAGCGACATTACAGATTCCCATTCTCCACCTGCTTCATGTATGATCAGGGAATATAAAATCAGATCTGAAGCACTCTGTTCAGATAGCAGCTCCTTCAGAGGCCGTTTATCATTAAAAACAGTTCGATAGAATTGTTCATATTCCAGGGACGCTTTATGATAATCACCTTCCTCATAATATAGTTGGGCCAGAAGGGGGATGTGTTTATTCTTCATGTAATTTACGATTTCTTTTTGTTCAAGAAAATGGAGGGCGTTGATATAGTCTCCTTCTTCCAGGTAGGTATTGCCTATGAAAAAACCCAGAACCGTATCTCCTGTATTTTTATATCCCTCAAGAAGTAATAAAAATCGTTTCTGCAGATCTGAAGAATCAGAGTAGTTAAGAAAATATTCCAGATAAACCTGTCCTATAGAAGGATATTTCTTTATCGCTTTTTCAATAAGAAGATCGGATTTGATTAAATTTTCTCTGCTCCTTTCATAACGGGCATCGTCAATCAGACGTTTCCATGCAGGATTCTTCAGCAGCGGAAGAACCACCCGAAAGAAGATAACAAGGAGGAAAATTGCTCCGGGTATAAACAGAATATAGCGCATATGGTTATCCTTTACTTACTGACTTAATTTATAGGGTTTGGTATTTGCCGGTTACTGCATCCACCATGATATTGAAATTTTCTCGTGTTCTGTTGGTGCACTTTATGATCCAGAAGGGTTTATAGATGAGCTCCTTCTGTATCACCTGTACATCGGGTACTAGTAAAGCTTTCCTTTTCAGTATAGATGCATGTGTAAGATAGGTTCTGGCAGAATTGAATGC
>JAUVLL010000217.1 GCA_030600745.1 Spirochaetaceae bacterium
TACGCTGGCGGTCGTTGTCTTCCCGCAACCGCTCTCGCCCACCAACCCAAGGGTTTCTCCCTTATTAATGAGCAGACTGATATCATCAACCGTCTTGTCCATAAGAGGAATACTTCTGGTTTTACTTCCTTTCCCTGTAACGATTATGAATGGATTTCTTGCTTCCAGATGTAGGTCACTGATCTTTATGTCCACCAGCTCCTGTACCCTGGTGCCTGTGTCGTACAACAATATGATCACCATCCTGTTTCGTAAACCCTTAACAGTCCTTGTATCAGGTTGAGACAGTAAAGCCTTGAGTGCACTCTCCGACATGTATTTGACTGGCATTCTTGGTGCCTTCATTAGAGGGATTCTTTTTATTTCATGGTAGATGGAATAAAGGCTAATATCTTCGTCAGCACAGTATTTAAGAGTTGACTTAAGGGCAGAAAGTCTGAGATTACATGTTGAGATTCCACAATCTCGTCCACGTAGCCACTGAATAAATTTCAACACCGAGTCTCGTGTAATATGCTCAAAGGACACTTTAGAAAAATCAAGATTGTCTTGCTCTTTGAGGAATGAACAATACAAGGTAATGGACTGTCTGTAGGAATCAATGGTTCTTGGACTTAGACAGCGGATCTTCAGTAAGTAGATGGTAAGGTAGCTGCGTATATACTTCCAAAATTCTTTTTCCAAGGTGTTATTCTTTGTCATAATCAATCTCCGGAAGAACGTTCTCAGTGATTTTCACCTTCTCGGAGAATGTTTGAAAGAACTCAGGTACAAGGTGAAGGTAATAGTCCGTACTCTCCATGGAAGAATGTCCCATGTATCTTGTTAGATATGGGAGCTTGGAATTGATATCCACACCGGAGGCGATCCACATGTTCAGATTACTCAATGCAAAATGATGCCGGAAATCGTACGCTCGCGGCTTGTTACCAGATCCCGGATCAAGATTGGCAGCTTTCCATATTTTTCGAAATACTATGCTCACGCTTGGACCTTTATAGCATTCGGATCTGGTTGTGGGGAAAAAGTAAATCCTGTTAGAATATATTTTAGAAACATGCTTATCATATATTCTGAACAGTTTTAATAGGTCTTGCGATATCGGGATCCTACGGCTTCTGTGACCTTTCGAATTAATGATGTCAATTAACCCATGTTGTAAATCGACATTATGGATTCGTAAAATCCTGACCTCGCATGTTCTCAAACCACAACAATAAAGTAAACCGAAGAATACAGGTAGTACAAGATGTCTTGCATACATTCCGGCATGAGTCTTGAGATTATCACAGGCAGCGAAAAATCTGGTAATTTCCTGACTTGTGAAAAAATGGGGTACATAACGCTCTGTCTTGCGGTGCAAAGCGGAAGGCAGAACGAATACGTCTGGAACTCCGAGTAATTGCATATATTTGCCAAGTTCACGTATGGGAGATATTCGTACCTTATGGGTCCCTGGACCCTCACCATCCTTGACCTTGGCCCACCCAAGGATTAGATCTCTGGAAAAAGTCCCTGATTTGGCATGAAAAGAACAGTAGGTGTCGAACTTATGGAGGTAATACTCTGCTGTCTCATATGTGCAGCCCGAGGCTCTCTTTGTTGCGATAAGGGCCAAAATGCAGGAGGCAAATTTGCTTGAATATTCATTGCTCATATTAACTCCTTACAGTGCATGGGTATCTCTGAAAGGTCTATTGCACATGATCTCATACTTTCTGTGTCTGTCGTTAGATATATATCGGTCGACGTTTTATTCGAATGTCCGAGCATCGATGAAATTGTTGTTACAGGAACTCCTTTTGACAACATTCTGGAGGCTACAGTTCGGATGCTTGTGGGACTGTATGAGACAAGTAGGTGTTGAAAAAAGGAGGGCACCATATCGGGATGTGTCATCAGAAGTTAAGTACAACCACTGTCTTCAAGAAACAGAAGGAATTGACGTACCAGGTTTTTGGAAGACTGTATTGTATTCTCGCTCCTGCCATAGAATTCCAGATTGTCTATAAATCTCGAATACAAAAGTAAGAATTCCTGTGATGCAGGCATTAGTTTAGGGTTAACTACATAGATTTTCCATTCGATAGCTTTATCCCTGACATAATCTTGCAGTAACAATGCAGCGCGCCTGAGATGGTTTCTTCCAGGAGGTTGTTCAAGTAAAGTTATTAAAAAATGTGCAACTTTATGTAAGATATTTGTCAGCGAATTCCCTTGGTTTTAAAACTAAAACACCATGATATCCAGAGACATCAAGTAGATGTTTATCTCCACTTGTAATAATTCTTGTATTTAAGACAATTGCCAGTGCCAGGAATTTATCATCATCCGGATCAATACAAACACTTTCCGGAAGAGGCGGAGCATCTATTAATGTGGCTTTGAGCATTATTAGTGCAATCCAGTGTTCGAGATCAATATCTGGGAATTTCTTAGAAAGCTTCTCACCGGTACGCTGATATTCACCCAGTATTTCCGGGGAGATTATTAGAGATATTTTTTCATCTCTCCATGCATCTAAAATATCATATGGGGGACCAGAGAAGAAGATGCCTGAAACAAAGACTTGGTATCAATAATAAGCTTCACTTTTCGCTTCTAACTTCGTCTATTGCTTCGGTTATATCAGACTGGGTGTTCCCTACCAGTCATATCAGCGCCTGGAAAACCCGATCAAGGGCAATACTTCAGTAAAAACACTTGAAAAAATCGCAAGAGTTATGGGGAAGCGACTTGAGATTCGCCTGGTTTAGAGGAAAATATATTTCTATGTCCGTTTTAACTAATACCTTGGTTTACAGCTATCCGTTTACATGCGTAGAGGGCTCAACCGATGCCTTAGCCAGTTTGATCCGGATAATGACTGCAGAAAAAGTGCAGCGGGGAGGAGAATTTAAGAGCTTGTATATTAATCATTCAACTTTAAAAGTTCCTGTACTCTTTTTTGAATAAATTCCTCAATAATTTTTAAACGACTTGACGGATAGTTATATGTTGAATGTTTTTTAAATTTGAAATTTACTATTTTCCGCAATTTTTTTTTCTGTTCTTTGGTTATTATCTCTTTTGCAAATGTCAAAAAATCCTGTGAAGTTGCCATTAATCTTGTTTGAGCATAGGCATCTACATCTTGTAAATCATCCTCCATCGCATAGTTAAAAAGTGATAAGCCATTATCAAATATAGGTGCTGTATCCACAACTGTGTTTGTTTTGTTATCCACAAGCAGGCCAAAATTTCCAAAATGTCTATCTTCATTGCAGATAACCGCATCAAATATTAGCATATCAACAAGCGCATTATAATATCTTTCACCAAGTACTTTGTAATAGGCAATAACTGCCCCCCATCCACCTTCTGTCACTATACTGCTAGTTGGAATATATGAAAACTCTTTGCTTGTAAATAACCTGCATGTAGAAAAAAGCTGTTTCTTCCATTTATTTAAATTATATTTTATGGCATTCAGTCCCATTGCTTCAGCAATTTGAAAAGCATAAAATTCTGAATACGGTTCATTCCCAGTATTTGCAGCACCAGTAGACCCTGCTTTGAAAAGAACTATCCTCCCACTTATCCTACGCCAACATTTAGCAAGCATTCCACCTGTCGTTAACTCGGGTGTAGAAGCAAATCCCCTTTGTTTTGTATCACCATAACCTGTATAAGCAATCAATGATAATATACGGTCGAAACGATTGTCATATAAATTATACTTATTAAAAGTGCCATTAAATGTATTGTTTACCACCCAATAGCAATCATTAAGAGATAAACCTTTACAAATATCAATAATACCTTTGGTATCATTTACATTAAGCTTAAGTTTTGCAAGAAAATTTTGAACAAACGCTCTATTTTTAGGAATGACTCGTCTTTTAAGCCATTTTAACATACCGTTATTTGTAAGTTCCAGGTCGATAGGAAAAAGCAGCTTATTCTCTTCATGTATCTCAAGAATCTCTACAGATAAACCTTCTATAGCACTTGATGTAATACTGAATATTATGAGTACATTATCAAAATGTTTTAAAATATAATCCATCTTCTCCATGCCTTCAATTCCTTCTTCAGCTTCTTAACAACCTTAGTAGAAAGTATAGATCCCCTCAACCCCAATCTTCGAAATTTCTTTATATGCCAGTTCTGTTGCTTCAGCAAGAGTCGAAGCAAGGGCTGTCACAAAGAGGACCCTGCCAGTCATACTAAAAGAGTCTTCTTTCTACTCTGCACCACTAAAAACAGGTTGAGTTCTCCCACCTCTTATCTCAAAAACCCGGCATCCCCTAAAGCCGCCAGTACAGCCTCTTTTCTCGGATTAGTTGTAATTACAGGCAATGTTCCTGCTATCTCTTCTCTTATATTGCAGTATTTTACAACACCCTGTCTGAGAACATTATCATCCATCATGTGAGCTGCAAGCTCTGCTTTTCTGTCTTCAGCCTGCAATCCCAGACCTTCCACATAATCTCTAAAATGCTGTTTGTCGTCCTGGACAATAGTAAATTCATCTTTTTCAGGATCAAACAGATAATCTTTCGCTTTCCAGAATCTGGAGGAATCGGGTGTAACACATTCATCAATTAATGCAATTGAACCATCCGGCATATAACCGAATTCCCACTTGGTATCAGCAAGGAGATGCCCCTTTCTTCCTAAATCTTCATGTATAAAATTATACAGTGCAAAGGCCTTTTCCATTACATAGTCAAGGTCTTCAGGTTTTCTAAGGCCGAATGTTTTATAATTTCTTCTAATTATATCTATTGTAATCTTTGGATCATCAGTTTCAGGATCCATGCCCTGGAACTCCGGAATATTAAAATCACCCACCTGTCCCTTTCCTGTCGGCGTAAAGATGACCTTATCAAGCATCTCATTTTTTCTGTATCCCGGTCTAAGATCTACACCACAAAACTCACATCCTTTTACCGAACCATTTTTCTTTTCATACTCTCTCCACCCGGAACCTGTAAGATATTTCCTGAATACCATTTCAACCAGAATTGGTGCAGCTTTCTGTACAAGCCATATATTCGGCGCAAGTGTTTCTATTAGATGATTAGGGATAATATGTTCAGTAACATTAAAATAGTATCCGGATATGGCATCCAGATTCTCTCCCTTTCCATAAACCTGTCTCTTGTGTACTACATCATGAGTTGAAAGATTATCACTGGAAATCATGATCATTCTATCATCTCCCAAATCATAGACAGTTCGTACTTTGCCCATCCTGGGTGCAGCCACAACTCTGACCTCAGGATAAACCTCCCTTACCAGAGTGTTGTTCAAAACTTCCTTAGTTATTAGTTTTTCATCAATTGGCATTTATATCTCCTTCCTATCATTAACCTTTTCATCTGCTCCGATATCAGTCCTGTAATAGATCCCCTCAAAACTTATCTTTGACAATTCTCTATAGGCCAGATCCGAAGCTTCAGAAAGTGTATCCGCCAGGGCTGTTACAGAAAGAACCCTGCCGGATTTTGTAAAGAACAGGCCATCTTTCTTCTCTGCGCCACTAATAAATACTGGCTGAGAAAGATCACCTGTCCCTGAAATCTCCAGTCCTTTTTTGTAGTCTCCGGGATAACCTCCTGAAGCCGCAACAACAGTACAGGCAACTCCCTTCCTAAAACTTAGAGAATATCCTGTAAGATCTTTGTCATGGACTTTTTGGAAAACTTCCGCAAGATCATTTTCCAGAAGTGGCAGTAAACCTTGCGTTTCCGGATCCCCCATTCTGACATTGTATTCAAGGAGACGGCAGCCGCTTTTTGTAATCATAACACCAAAAAAAAGGATCCCCTTAAAATCCCATCCCTCTTCCACTATTCCTTTAAGAGTAGGTTCCAGAATATTTTTATTAAAATCAGCTTCGACTGCTGCAGTATAATATGGATTAGG
>JAUVLL010000318.1 GCA_030600745.1 Spirochaetaceae bacterium
TTAGAAGTGTACCGGTCAATAAAAGGGGATGAGAATTAAAAGCCAGAATATAACCAATACCAATTACCGTTCCAGGAACAGCAAAACTGAGCATGGATGAAGCTTCCATAAAATGTTTTAAAGGAAATTCTTTTCTAACTACTAAAAAGGCAATTACCATTCCAAGGATTCCTGCAATAGGTGTTGAAATACCGGCAATTATCAGAGTGTCCTTCACAGCTCCAAAACCTACACTGAATACATATTTAAAATGGTCGAGAGTTAAAGTGTTATTGCTGCCCCAGACTTTTACAAATGCACCCCAAAGAATGGCCGCGTATATAAGTATAATTGTAAAAGCAAATAACACACATACAGCAAAAAGAATCCATTTTACTGTTGGGCTAACCAGTTTTAAAGTTGAGGATGTAGGCTTTCCTGTGATTGTTACATACTTTTTTTTGGAAACCCAGTATTTCTGAAGAAAAAATACTGATAAAGACGGGACAAGCAGTATTAGTGCAAGAGCCGAGCCCATTGGTAGATTGTACATTCCTGTAATTTGTAAATATGCCTGAACAGATAGAATGGGAAATTGACTCCCTGCTAAAATTAAGGGATTCCCAAAATCTGCAAGAGTCTCAACAAAAAGAATAAGCATTGCACTGGCAATGCCCGGGAATGCAAGAGGCAAAGTAACACGTCTGAATACCTTAAATCTAGTTCCACCAAGATCAAGGGCTGCATCTTCCAGTGTAGGACTAATTGAATCCAGAACACCCCGAAGAGTAATGTATGCAACTGGAAAAAAAGTAACTACCTGTGCAAAAAGAAGACCCCTGAATCCATATATCTTAATATTTTGTAAATGCAATATGTGATCAGAAATAAATCCATTATTCCCAAATAGCATTATTATTGATAATGCCCCGATAAATGGCGGCGAAATTATTGGAATTATAGCAATAAGATGGAAAAACTTCTTATAGGGGATATTTGTTCTTGCAAGGGTAAATGCAAAAATAAATCCAACAATAACACCAAATACTGCTGTAAGGGTACCCATCATCATACTGTTAAAAAAAGCTTTTCTTAAATACCAGGATGAAAATACTTCCTTAAAAACTGACAGGGAAAATTTTCCATCAGGAAGGAAGCTGGTTATTATTACTTTAGCAAGAGGATAAAGTATAAAAAGAATAACTGAAACAAGAATAACCAGAATAACAATTAGAAGAAGAGGATCACCAGCAATTTGCTTAATTTGTCTAAGGCTGCGACGACCCCATTTTTCGCTCATATGAAATCCTTATATACAAGGGAGACCAGGAGCGGTCTCCCTTTATTATGACTTATTAAATCTACTTTGCCGGAAGAACTTCATTGACCCATCTTTCAACAAGTCTTTTCTTGTTCCCGCCTGCCCACTGAACATCAACTGAAATAGTTTTTAATTCAGAAAACTGAGGCATACCTGAAGCCAGAGTTGCTTTTTCATTAACAGGATAGAAGAATGTTTTCGCTTCTGAAAGAACATCCTGCCCTTCTTTTGAAACCAGCCAGTCTACAAGAATCTGAGCTGCTTCCATATTTTTTGCACCCTTTATAATTGATACTGCCGGTGCCTCAAAACCTACTCCTTCTGAGGGGAATACAACCTTAAGAGGATAACCTTCATCAATAAATTTAAAGAAGGCAGGAGTAAACTGTATGCCGATTGCACACTGACCGACTGCTACACCCTTGGAAGGACCCGTACCTGAAGATGTGTATGTTTGAACATTAGGGTTAAGCTTAGCCATATATTTAAAAGCTGCATCTTCCCCTCTGGCTACTACAAGGCTGCTGACAATATTATATGCTGTTCCGGAAGCCTGTGGTGTGGGCATTTGAATATGACCCTTATAAACAGGTTTTAAAAGATCATCCCAGGATGTAGGCATTGGTGCGTTAATTTTTGCCAATGCTTCTGTATTTACAGCAAAAGCCATAGGATTCATGTAAAATGATCTCCAGTATCCTTCGCTGTCTTTAAATACATCACCGAGTTCAGAGAGTGACGGGGAAAGGTATGGAACCGTAAGTCCTTCTGACTTTGCCAGAACATGGTTTTCACTTGGGGCACCCATCCAGACATCAGTCTGAGGATTGTTGGATTCTGCAGTAATCCTGGCAAGGGCAGGACCGGATGATAGATGCACAAAGGATGCAGTAATACCAGTATCTGCAGTAAACGCATCAAGAATAAGTTTTGCATTGCCTTCATCTACGCTGGCATAGACTACTACCTTATCCGCTGAAACTTCTTTCTCCGCTGTAGCAAAAACTGCGAAAGGAAGTACAAGCAGAACTGCAATCAAAATGAGTAAAGTTTTTCTCATCATATAAAGCCTCCTGTAATTATTTAACTTATACCTGCAAGAATTATGCCATATAATTCATGTGCTGTTCTATTGAAGAAGAGACATAAAGTGTGCAATAGAAGTGTGCAAAAAATTCGAATAGTTGCTCAGATTGCATAGATATGGGCGTTTCCCTTTCGTAGGGAACGGTCTAAAACCGTTCCCTACGAGAGGGACCTGGCTTTGCGGGGGTTCCGTTTGTTTTCGTGCATGGACGCCCACATAGGGACGTCCCTACACAAAAACAAACCGCTTGCGCGCCCCTCCAATCCATAACGCATAGGAACACAAAAATGTTTTATCTGTTAGCGAGTGGACTTTTTACATCAATGCATGGTCGCAACTTCGTTGCTGCTCGGCTATGAGTCGTACCGGAAGAGCGTAGCGATGAGGAACGATCTCAGCATCCTACCTGGTTCTGAGTAGAAGCAGATACGTTCTGTTCTACAGCTAAATAGCTTAAATATTTCTGAACATCCAAAGCCCCCATTTCATCCGGATGCCGTTTGTTATGAAAATAGATGTAACGTCGTACCCATTGAATATAAGATTTTTCTGTTTTCAGTGAATGAGGCTTTATTCTCATAACACTTTTCATTTGATCCAGCAGTTTTGGTTTACCAGTATCCATTTTTACCTCACAAATTCGTTTACTTCTATTACTATATACTGGTAAAATTCCGTTTTTGCTTCAATATCCCTGCATTTTTCCCGTATAACCTCCAATATCCAGGAATTTTTGCAGGGTTATTATCTGCTATACCGCTAACAATCGGCATTACAGCATAAATTAAGGCAATATCTATCTAAATTTCGGTATTTTTATTATTAGCATTGTTGTTAGGCGGTAATTGTATTAATATTCAAGAAATAATTCTTGTATATTATGGAAATAAAGTGGATGTCCAACAAAAAATCAGCATTTTACCCCTACTATCCCGCTTATTTTCAGTATACTCAATAGTTCTACAGGAATAAACTATGAAAAATAAAAGTACCATAATAATGATTTCCATCATTCTTTTACTGTGTGCAGTAGTTTCCTTTTGTATTATGTTTTACTTTGAAGCATATTCAGCTAGTACCCCGTCCCAAAAGTTCTGACCACATATATGGCAATACATTATCTGTATAAAATGCTTGCATTAAACCTGTAGAAATATTATAATACACTCTATAACCATGGATTTTGTGGACTACACTGGTTTTCAGTCTTCTT
>JAUVLL010000056.1 GCA_030600745.1 Spirochaetaceae bacterium
AGCGATTCAGGATACACCGGAGTTTTTACTTATCCCGATAAAAAAGGAATTATACAAACTGACAGAAATTGTGGAAGAGATGTTCTCCCGTTTTTGGATTGTTTTCAGTTTTCCCAATAAAAAAATGGGGACAGAGGTAGATGATCTTAAAGATATGGAAGACTATACGGATAAAATGCAGGTGGAAATTACACAATACATAATTGATGCAGCCAACGACAGTCCGCAAAACGTAAATTCCGAAAGAATCAGTGCGCTTATAAGAATTGTAAATGAACTCGAAAGTATTGGAGATGCCTGCTATAACCTTATTCTTCTTGCAGAAAGACGATATCAGAAAAAACTTATAATAGACGAAACAGGCCTTTACGACCTTAAACCCTATTCGGAGATTGTTCATAGTTTTATTGGTTTTATAAAAAAGCATTTAAACAAATATTTGGATGACAATGAACTGAAAGAGGCAGAGGAAATGGAAACAAAAATTGATAACCTGCGTCATATACTAAAGAAAAAAGCTCGGATACGTCTTCAAAATGGATCCAATGTAAAAGGAGAAATACTCTATATTGATGTTGTACGCCATGTAGAGCACATAGGTGACTATGCTATGAATATTTCGGAAGCACTGAGATACCTGAGATGAAAAAATAAGGTTATCAGAAAAGATAGGGTACCCACAAGGGATTAGAAATAGATGTAGTAAAAATGATCATTATGTAGGGGTGGCCTTGCGCCCACCTGAAAAATTGGCCCTATCCGATTCATTTGGATTAATCCTATTCAATAAAAGGTTTCACATCCATATTTAATAATTTTTTCAGTGAAGCCTGTACATTATTCTCATGGGCAGAAACATCTTTCTTCAGGGTTGTCAGAAAATCGTTTAATTTATCCAATCTCAAATTTCCTGCTGTTCCAGTACTGGTACGGGTTTTAATTCCCTCCTCTGGACTTATGGATTCTATACTCTCCAGATTGGTTCCGACTTTCTTGTAGGCATCCCGAAAATTTTTACCCGCCAGAACCATTTTTATTGCTTCATCAGTTGCAAATATTTCGGGTGTAAAAGCCTTTTCAAGATTTTTTTTGTTTACTGCAAGCTCAGATATAGTCAGCTTCATAATTCTTACACATTGTAATGCAAGTTTAATACCATAGATAAATGGTTCTTTTACCTCCTGGAAATCCCTGTTGTAACCTGTTGGAAGAGATCTTATAACATTCTTTATCTGTATACTGTATGCAGACAGAGAGGCGGATTTGGCCCTGAGAAGTTCAAGCCCATCAGGATTTTTTTTCTGGGGCATTATGCTGGAACCGGAACAGAGCTCTTCCGGCAAACTGAAATAGCCAAACTCGGGCAGTGAAAAAAGAATTAAATCCTGAGCCATTTTACTTATGGTAAGAACTACCTGATCCAGAGAATCAATAATTAAAGATTCAAACTTACCTCTGGAATTATTTACATAAAGAACGTTATTCTGCACCTTTGAAAATCCAAGCAGCGATGCTGTCATTTCTCTATCCAAAGGTATTGGAACACCATAACTTGCAGCCGACCCTAAAGGACTCTGGTCAATAATATTGAGCACTGCCATTGTCATACGTAAAGAATCACCAATCTCCTCAGCAAAAGCTCCTGCCCACAGACCAACAGATGAAGGCATTGCTATCTGCATGTGTGTACGTCCGGGCATTGGAGTCATGGAATGTTTTTCTGCAAAGCCTGATAAGGTTTCAGAGAAAGAAATAGCTTCTTTGATAAAAGTAAAAAGAAAATCTCTTGAATAAACCCGCAGGCAGGTAAGAACCTGATCATTCCTGCTTCTCCCTGTATGAATTTTTTTACCTGCATCACCAACATTTAATACAAGATAGTTTTCTATAGCTGTATGGCAATCTTCATCAGACATAGTAATATGAAAACTGCCTTTAAGGGAAAGCTCTATTATCTCTTTAAGTCTGTCTTCAATAGATTGAATTTCATCTTTATTAAGGATGCCTATAGAAACCAGCATTTTACCATGAGCGATGCTTGCCAGACAATCGGAGACAACCAAATCCTGATCCAGTTCAAAGTCTCTTCCGACTGTAAATTCTTCCATCAGTTTATTTAAAGAATAATCTTTCTGCCAGAGTTTTCCCATGTGATGCTCCTTCCTAATTGAATTCCAGTATTGCTGGCAATAGTGGTGGATCTTTGGGATCTGCGTCCCTGAGAAAGTATTTGAATCTTGTGATAAATTTATTTATGAAAGTGCATTGATCCTTAGGAAGGGTATTCGCAAGGGGTATCCGTACGTTGTCCATTGGGAGTGCATCCAGGGATGTTTTGATGGAATCCGAAAATTGAAAAATGAGAGACCAATCGTTACTCCTGTAATAAAAGGAATCTTCTTTCGGGTAAAATCCTTCCAGTTCGTCACAAACAGCAGATTCCCATTCGTCCGGAATAAAAATATCCTCCCTTGTAAAAGAGACTATCACTTCAGATTCCTTATATCTGTAGTAACCCCTCCAGATATCTATAGCATTAGGATACAGTATGGGAAAACCTGTTGATTTTACAGGCCCTCTGACCAGAATTGCAACATCTGTTTCAGACCCGACAAGGGAAAAGGATGCAACAAAGCAAAAAATAATAATAGACATGCCCATTTTACGATTCACTTCACCTGTCCCTTTTACTCTACTGTAACACTCTTTGCCAGATTCCGTGGTTGATCTACATCTCTTTTTAATTCAATAGCAGAATAGAATGCAAACAACTGCAGGGGTACTACCATAAGGTACGGATATGTAAGAGGATCTGCAGAGGGTATCCAGATAACATCATCCACAATTTTTGCAACTTCATCATCACCCTTTACAGCAATTGCGATAACCTTTCCTTTCCTTGCTTTCACTTCCTTGATATTGTTTATAACCTTATCCCGCAAATTATCATCCGGAACCAGAAATAAACTTGGTGTGTTTTCATTTATCAATGCAATGGGTCCATGTTTTATCTCTGCAGAACTATAACCTTCTGCATGAATATAGGAAATCTCTTTTAATTTTAACGCACCTTCAAGTGCTACTGAATAATTCAACCCTCTTCCAAGAAACAAAAAATTTTCATATTTCGAATATCTCTTTGCAATATCATGAATACTATTTGTATCTTTAAAAATTTCCCGGAGCTTATCGGGAACACTCTCAAGTGCGGATACAATTCTTATACCTTCCTCAAAAGAAAGATGCCTCATTCTGGCAAGTATTAGGGTAAGTACATAAAAAACAGTTATCTGTGAGGTGAATGCCTTGGTAGAAGCAACTGCAATTTCCGGACCTGAATGGATATAGACACCCCCATCCGATTTTCTTGGAATAGTGGATCCAACAACATTACAAACTCCAAGAACCCTGGCACCCTTTCGCTGAAGTTCCTTCATAGCATAAAGAGTATCTGCAGTCTCACCTGATTGGGATACTACAAAGTAGAGAGTATCCGGCTGCACAACAGGATTTTTGTACCGTACTTCCGATGCAAGCTCTGTAGAAGCAGGTATTCTTGCAATACTTTCAATCAGATATGCACCAACCATCCCTGCATAGTAGGAGGTTCCTGCTGCTACTATCTGGATACGTTTAATATTAATCAATTCGGCTGGAGTCATATTTAAACCGCCGAGATGCCCGGTTGCACCCTCTCTGTCTATTCTTCCAACAAAAGCACGAAGGATAGATTCCGGCTGCTCATAGATCTCTTTCTCCATAAAGTAGTCGTATCCGTCTTTTTCAATCTGATCCAGGTCCCAGCCTATGTTCTCCACTTTCTTCTGCAGTTCCTGTTCATTAAAATCAAAGGTCTTATAACTATCGGGGGTTATGACAACAAGTTCTTTATCTTCCAGATAGATGACCTGTTTTGTATGGGCCATAATTGCTGTTACATCAGAAGCTAAAAACATCTCTGAATCTCCAATTCCCACTACCAGAGGAGAACCATTACGAACTCCAACAATTTTATCCGGAATATCTTTATGCATTACTGCTAATCCGTAAGTACCTTTAAGAAGAAAAACCGTTTCCTTTACAGCAGATTCCAGATTCCCGGTATAAAGAGAAGCGATAAGATGAGCAATAACTTCAGAATCTGTATCGGATTTAAAAGTATGGCCCTCTACAATAAGTTTATTCTTTATAGTCTGATAGTTTTCTATAATACCATTATGAACAAGAACAATTTTTTCACTGTCATCACTATGAGGGTGAGCATTTTCATCTGTAACTTCCCCATGGGTAGCCCATCGGGTATGACCTATACCTGTATGCCCTTCAAAAGTAACAGGAACAATATTCCTAAGATCTTTAATTTTCCCCGTACGCTTTATAGTTCGAAGATTTCCCATATTATTTACACAAATTCCTGCGGAGTCATAACCCCGATACTCCAGTCTTTTTAACCCTTCAAGTAAAACATCCGCTGCTTTTTTAGGGCCACAGTAACCTACTATTCCACACATTTTTTTTCCTTTCAATTGCTCTGACGTTGTAGAAACGTAGCGTGCTATATAACACGCTACGTCTCTACAATATATCATTTTTTATTTTTTTTCAATAATTTGAATCAAAAACCCGTTTTACCCTGTACTAGAAGATAGGGAATCCGAAAACCAATGCAGGAATAGGCCTTATGCCTGCCCTAAATGATGAATAATAACAAAAGCTGCATATATGGTGACATTGAATTGGTTACAAAGAAAATGAATTAAAGGAGAAAGAAAATGGAAAAAGAAAAACTGGAGATTATTAAAATATTTTTAACAATTTTATTACCTGGCTTAATAACCGGGTGCGGTCCACTGGAAGATTATAGGCAATTTACAGACAGGGATATTCGGCCTCCCATGTTTATAGGTATGGGAACTCTTAATGCTACTACTTTGGAACTTAAGTTTTCTGAAGAAATTGAAGTATCTGCAGAAGATCTCTTTATAGATCCTGCTATTGAAGTTTCTTCAATTACTGTAGAAGGAGATAGAATGGAAATTTCCTTTGTGGATGCTATGGAAACAGGCGGTTTATTTAAGATAGAAATTACAGTAAGTGATCTAACAGGAAACAGTCTTACTTTACTCTCTGATTTCTATGGTTTTAATTCAAACATCCCGGAAATAATTATCAATGAATTTACAACTCAGGGATCTACCACAAATCCAGATAAAGTAGAGTTACTGGTTCTATCAGATGGGAATACTGCAGGAATATGCATTTTTGAAGGAACAGATACAAACTGGGACCAAAGGAAAATACTGCCTGCTATTAATGTAAGTACAAATGACTATATAATTGTTCATTTTAAACCCCAGGGAATAGATGAAGAAACCGATGAAACTGTTTCCAAAGATATTTCCGGTGGACTTAATGTACATCCTGATGCCTGGGATCTCTGGGTAGATGAAGGTAGTGGATTATCCGGTAACAACGGCACAATTACCTTATTTACAAATCCTATGGGTAATTTAATAGACGGAGTTCTTTACAGTAACAGAACCTCTACTTCAGATGTAAACTACCGGGGATTCGGCAGTACATCCGTTATGAACAAAGCAGACAGATTATTTGAACTCGGCGGGTGGACAGCAAATGGAGAACTTATTTCCCCTGAAGACGCAATTGACCCGGAAGATTCAACAGCAACCAGATCCATGTGCCGGGAAATTGCATTTATTGATACCGACTCCAAAGAAGACTGGCATATTGTTCCAACAAGCACTGCAAGTTTTGGTGAAGTTAATTCAGATGAGGTCTTTGAATAAGCCCTCAATAACATCTCTGGAAACGGCTCCAACCTGTTGTTTTACTGCTTCTCCCTTGTTAAAAACCATAAGTGTGGGAATACTGATTATATTATATTCGGAAGCCAGTTCGCCGGCTTCGTCAACATTTACCTTGGCTACTTTTAATTTTCCTTTATATTCCTCAGATATTTCTGCAAGGACAGGACCAATCATTTTACAGGGTACACACCATTCTGCCCAATAATCAATTATTACAGGAATATCGGAATTTATTACCTCAGTCTCAAAATTATCTTTTGTTAAAATTACTTCAGCGCCCATTTTTTATTCTCCTTTAACCTTGATGACTTCAGATCCATGAGTCTGAAATCATCAAGTACAGTATGCACATATTCTATAGTTTCTTCTACCGCTTTTTGTTCATCTTTTATAAGAACTCCATCTTCAAGAAAAGACGGCAGTTCATCACTAATATCGTGAAGGAGAAAAGAGACATCAAGCATGCATCGCTGTGTCTCTCTCTGGAGAGAGGAATATCCCCTGGGAGTACGACCCAGTATTGTCCTGAGCTTTATAAGCCCTGGGGGGAATCCATCAGGGCCGGTAATAGTTATCTCGAAAAGCCTGCTTTCCATACTCATCCTGGGTCCGGAATATCTGGAGGGATAGTTTCTGCGTAATATTTTTTCAACTACAGGCCAATAATTAAGTTCAAAAAACTTCATAGCTCCGTAGAGTTTATTAATCTCAAATGCATCGGTATCATCAAGACCTATACCCTGATATTTTCTAATTTTATCCCGGTTTTCATCAAATATTCTGTCAGCAATATTTTTATAATGATTATTCTTTTGATTTCTCGCAGTATGAATTCTATTGTATTTTTTAATCTGATTCTTCTGCTGCTTCTCTTTCTCATCCTTAATTAATTTACTTACAACCTGTATCTCTGTGTAAATAAAGTTCCCCATATCCACTCTGGCACGAAGAGCACTGATATAGCGGTCTTCAAAGGAGTCTTTAATTATTTTCGGCTTCATGTACTCTACAATAAGATCATTATACTTCTTTCTTATACCGTTTACAGCAGCCTCTACTTCTATAGGACTTAACTTTTTCTTTTTCAATTGATAAAACCATCCACGACCGCTATTGTCTCATTTTTAATGAAAATAATCGAGATGATTTAAGAGGAATTAATAATTAAAAAAATAAAAGAGGTGAGGTACCCGGAAGGGGCACCCCTACGCTGATTAAATTGCTGCAAGAAGATCTTCTTCCCGGGTACCTGCAAGGGGCACTCCTACTACATCCTTTTTGTCTTCTTCACCATTTTTGGTAAAAAGAGGCTTAAATTCAACATGTTCGGCTACAATTTTAAAGCGTTCGTGATTTTTATCTTCCTGGTCTTTCCATCTGTCCTGCTTTAGTCTCCCTACTACCCTAACTCCCCTACCTTTCTTAAGATACTGGTTACAGGTATCTGCAAGGCCTGCCCATACTTCCACAGGGAAAAAGGATACTTCCTGTTGCTGCTCATCCTCTTTTTTGTAATAACGGTTTGATGCCACGGTAAAGGTGCAGATACTGGTGCCCTTTGATGTTGTTTTCAGTTCCGGGTCCTTTGTCAGGTTTCCTTCCATGAGAATTGAATTCAGACTGTTCATTTCATACTCCTTGATAATTTTGTTAGTCTTATCTACCAGTACTGGCAAATTTGGTCTGCTGATTCAGGAATTTGGGGAATTTATTGATTTTTTTTAAAAAAATATGATTTCAATCACCAGCAGCCATTTTCTCCTGCTCATCTATATTGACAGCATCCCAGGGATAGCAGATCCAGAGATCATCCAGTTCATCCCCGACAAAGTAGTGTGATACTTCATCCGGGATTACACCCTCTTTTAATTTGTTTTTATTATGAAGAACAGCTACTGAAATTTCAGAAGGTTTATGGCTTAAAAGTTCACGAAGACAGTATTCAAGAGTAATTCGGGAATCATCAACTTCATCTACCAGAAGGATCTTTCGCCCTTCCAGCTTGGTTTCAACCTCATCAATCCACTGGATTTTTACAGGTTCATCTTTTGGCTTATTATTTTCATCATAATAAGAAATTCCAACTGTATATATAGGTTTATTAATAAATGTCTTAAGCATTCTTGCAGGAATAAACCCTCCTGTACCAATAGCAACAATTACATCAGGATCATAGCCAGTAGATATAATTTTTTCTGACAGCCTTTTTACTGTTTTATGTATCTGGTTATAACTGAGATAAAACTTCCGGCGAGCTGCCTGATTATAAGCTGCCCTTGGTTCCTGGTTATTTGTCCTTTTCATGTTAGTTTAACCTGCCTTTGTTCTTTTTCTTAGAATATGGAAGTGCTGTCCTTTTATCAAGGTCTTTTTTCAAGAGTTGGTCTTCACTTTAGGAATAATATGTTGTATTTTACCTATTAGGAAGCAAACTAAGCGTCTTCACTAACGGAGAGAATAGCAATGGCATTCATTAAATCAGCATTAGAGATAGCTATGGAGAGAACAAAGGACGTAAAAAGCGATCCTGATACAGTAAAGTTAGATAATCTTGTAAAAGAAGGCCAAAAACTTGCATCAGATTATCTATATAATAAAGATATTGAGAAAACTGATCTTGAAAAGAAAATTAAAAGTTTTTCAGGAGATAATAGGAGGTTCTTTATTAAAGGTATAAAAAAGACCCTCCTTTCAAATTTACGCCTCCCTAAAACTGAGAATTTCAAAGAGCTTTTTGATAAAATTCTTATTGGGTTAATTTCAGTTAATATAAACGGAAAAGATGTAGATGTTATGATGGAACAGATTAAACAATTCTACACACAGTATCTGGAGAATCGCAGTCAGCTGATAGAAGCAATTAAACAGCAGTATGCACCACGATTAATGCAAAAACAGCAGGAGCTGGCAAAACAGTACGGTCATGAAGTAGCACTCTCACCGGAACAGGATCCGGAGTTCATGGAATTATTGAAGTCCAACCTGCTGAAACTGGAAACCCAGTACGGAGATTCACTTTCAAAGGCAAAAGAAGAACTGGACAAAATCCTGCTGTAGGATCAGCCACGCAGGAGACCCTTTGAGTCCCCTGCGTGGCTGATCCTGCACCGTCTCTACCGTCCCATATACCTAAACCACTCTTTCGGAATCATGGATACCGGTGTTACATAACCCAGTTGCCCGGCGTCTTCTCCAATAGTTACAGTTGGAAATCCTATTAGCTCATAATACGTATTTATTGCAGCACCACCGGAATTACCGCTGTTTATTTCTGCATCCGTCTTAACAAGTAAATTTCCATTGGCTCTTTCAAAACCGCTTACTATACCCCTGGTTAGTGATATTGATGCTCTGGAACCGGTTCCTCCTATTCCAGGGTAACCCAAATAGGTCAGAGGCTGCCCAAGTTTAAGAGATTCTGTATTTTCCAAAGTAAAATAGGGGAATAAATAACCAAAGGGGATGGGATTCCCATATAATCCTGAGGAGATTTTTAGTAATGCAAGATCCTTACTGGCCGAATAATCAATTAATTCAGCTTTGAAAAGTTCCATTGGCGGAAGCTCATTTGAAAGGTTTACTGCTACAAATATATCTTTAGATACTTTGCCGGTAAAATCTTCTATTACATGCCAGTTGGTAATAATATGCCCTGCTGAACTGACAAAACAACCGGATCCTTTTCCGGCATTCCCAATAATTTCAGCAGTGGCCATCAGCACATTCTGCATCTCATCACCTGCTGCCGGGAAACTTGGAATTTCAGTCAAAACAGCTGGGGGGACCATATCTAATCCAGCTAACATTGAAAAAGATATAGGATGATCATTGGAAACCTGATCAAACACTAAAATATAATAAATTCCTGATTTTACCGGATGCCCGTCAGAACCTTCTACGATTAGTGTTTCACTTCCTAACAGACTCTCCCTTAGATAATCATTCATACTCCTTGTAATTATCTTATTCTCATATGAAACCATAAGATCCAGATCTGCAGTGGTGTTAAACAAATCAATCCTGAATACATCTGTACCTTTAGGTATTTTGATAGCAAACAAAGCAGCCATCCCATTGTCAGGGGAAAGCTTATATCCGGCTGATACTCCTGGTAAAAGAGTATCAGTAATCATATAGCTATTCAGCTCCATCGTAATATTGAACGATATGTTTGATGCCCTGTTTCCATTAATAACAGGGAGAGTATCCCTCTGATATGTAATATCTACGTAATAGACATCATCCTCCAGAGGGATATCAGACAGCCTTGTTATTAGAAGACTCTCGTTATAATCCTCCCTATTGCTGAAGTAATCGGCAAGATCATAGTTCTGGATCTCCTTCCCCCTTTTTACATAAATATCCAAATCTGCGGGAGAATTACTGACAGTTAACCTAACTGAAAAAGCATCTGGAGGAACTTTAAATTTAAAAGTCTGATACACCTGGCCATCATCCGATAAATCAATATGACCCGATGTGAGCCTTCCCGATATCAACTCCCCTTTTGGAGATAGTGTTTTTTCAACTGAGAATAAAAAGGCGGGACAAATAATTAAAATAGTGACAACCATCAGGGTTGACCTAAGGAGGTAAGATTTCACAGGGATTCCTTGCTATAAGTTTATTAGTAGAGATACTATCACAAAATCGATATTTTTCAATAGAAGTATATAAATCTATTTGGATTTTTTACATTATCAAAAAGCCTCATTTAAATGACCGGGTTGAATATCAGCAAATTATCCTCTATACATATTAACAAGTAGGTTTTTGCGATGTAGCCATATTTTACGATTGTATGGCGATTTGCGCATGTAAATTTAGATATTTTAGAGTTATTAGGTACTGTATTAGGCATAATTTTAATACAGCGCAAATAGCTTGCAAGGGGGGAATAATGGCAATTGAACGCACATTTACTATAATTAAACCGGGAGCTCTTCAGCGGAGACTTGTAGGCGAAATAATTTCCAAATTTGAAACTAAGGGTTTTAGGATCCTGGCTATGAAGACAATGAAAATCTCAGTTGAAATTGCAGAAAAACATTACAGTGAACATATTGGCAAGCCATTTTATGAACCTCTTTTAAAATATATGACTTCAGATCCTGCAGTAGTGATGGTTTTGGAACGGGAAAATGCTATAACTTCCCTTCGAAAGCTCGCAGGAGCAACAAATCCTGATAGTGCAGAACCAGGGACTATTAGGGGTGACTATGGGGTTACAACTAAGAAAAACATAGTTCATGCTTCAGATTCCATAGAGACTGCAGTGCGTGAAATAAGTATTTTCTTTAAACCTGAAGAGATTATTAATTATTCAGACAGCTTAAAAGAGTGGTATTGATATGGGAACTAATCTAACGGGAAAAAAAGTTGGTGTAATTAGTGCCGGTGCCTGGGGTACGGCAGCTGCAAAAGTAATTGCAGACAATGGGCACTCTGTTACAGTATGGGATTTTATGGAAGGAGTCGTTGACAGTATAAATAATGAACATGTTAATGAACGTTTTCTTCCAGGCGTAGATCTTCCGGAAACACTGATTGCAACTTCAAATATTGAGGAAGCAGCTGGAAACAAGGATTTTCTAATTATAGCCTCCCCGTCTCTTTACATAATGAATATAGTAAAAAAACTCATCCATATACCGGGTATAGCAGAAGGGAAAACTGTAATTGGTATACTGACAAAAGGTTTTATCGAAGCCCCCTCAGGGCCCTCACTGATTTTAAAGTCCCTTGAAGATTATCTTCCAGGTTTTTATAGAAACTCTCTTGTTTATATTTCCGGTCCAAGTCATGCAGAAGAGGTTGCCCGTGGCAAATTGACAGGCCTTATAAGTGCATCAAAAAGCGGTAAAAATGCAATTAAAATCCGAGAACTCCTTTCATCACCTAACATGCTTGTCTTCCCTTCTCTGGATGTCGAGGGAGTACAGACTGCAGGAGCTGTAAAAAATATAATTGCTATTGCTTTTGGAATGCTTGATGCTCTTATGGAACTATCTGATAATTTTGGAGACAATTCAGAATCCCTCCTTCTTGCAGCAGGATTAAACGAAATTCAGGCTCTGGGAACTGCCCTTGGTTCTGAGTATCCGGAGACATTCACATCCATAGCCGGAGTAGGCGATCTGGATGTAACATGTAGAAGTAAATATGGAAGAAACAGGAGATTCGGCGGGGAAATAATAACGGATAGAAGAATTGCTAAATTTGAAAACCTCGATGATCTTATTACTAATATCGAGGAAATAGGATATCTGCCTGAAGGGATAGTAGCTGCACGGTTTGTATATAAACTGGCTTCCCAATACAAACTTAAACTGCCAATTTGTAATATGGTATATAGAATTCTCAACAGAGAAATTGATCCGTCCAGGGGGCTTGGGGAGATGCTGAGGGGAATGAACCTGTAGGGATAGATTATTTAAGTATAATTCCTTACTAACCACAACTTAAAAAAAGGATTGACAAATTTATATTCCTATACCACCAAACTGTGCCACCCCTTTTAATACCTTCAATTGAAAGTTGGTCAATTCTCCGAAAATTCTTTGATACACAGCATTTTCATGACTAAAAATTAGTTC
>JAUVLL010000297.1 GCA_030600745.1 Spirochaetaceae bacterium
GCTAAGGGTTGAACCGTCAGCTACAATATAGGGGATTGTAAGCAGTCCCCCGGAATGATACAGCTTTGCCAAAACAGTTACAACTCCACCCGGAGTTATAGACTGGACCTCAACCGGAACTTTTACAGGATAGACAGGAAGTTCTTTTTCCAATATCCCAAAAATGTACCCCTGTTCAATCTCTACAGGCTCAGTAATATATATCTGTCTCACAATATCAGCTGGTACCTGGGATTCCGCAGCAGGACTCTGGCTTGTTACCATTCCGGGCACTTCCCCCCGCTGGACCGGTCTGGATGAGATGGTAAACGGATAACCATCAGCAATGGCAAGCTGCATTGCTCTCTGCCATGGTGTCCCTTCGTAGTCCCTGACAGGGGTTAACGATCCCTCAGGGCCTTTACTTACAACAATACTAAGATCGGTCAATATGGTAATTTCAGTACCGGGCAGGGGCTTTTGCTCAAGTATAGTACCAGGCTGTGCATCGTTATAGACATAGATGTAGGGCTTGTTCAGCTTTAAGAGAGGTCCGTAGCTTGTAACAAGGCTTTTAAGATGGTTTTCAAGCTCAATTAAATTCCAACCCGTATAATCCTGAAGTTTTTCAACGGATGCACCTTTACTTACTTTAAGAAGAACCCTTGAACCTGCTTTAACAAGAGTGCCTTGTTTGGGATCCTGACCTAAAATACTCCCTTTATCTGACATATCACTGGAATATCGCAGCTGAACTTCTGCATAGAGTGCTTTTTCCTGAAGATCTATAACAGCATTTGCCAAATCCATACCCTTAACATCGGGAATCATTGTAAGCTCCTTGCTGTCCAGAGTGATCATAAAAGTAAGCAAAGCAATTACAAGCATTAAAGCCACTGCTCCAAGGGATGAATATATAATGACATTAAAAAACTTTTTTTCAGGATCCGGTTCTTTTATTTTATTACTCTTAAATCCCTTAAAAAAGGTACGCATTATACGCCTCCAAGAACACAGCCGATAAAATTCTGTGTTCCATTGATAAATGATTTCCAATCATTAGCTTTCCTGGACTGAAGCTGTAAAGCCCCAATTGCCAGAATACCATTCCCTGTTTGTATCAAAATTCCATCGCTTTTGTCAAATCCAAGTACTTCTCCCGGTTCTCCGGACAGATCAGTTTCCTTAATAAAAACACTTCCGGACAAAAGCATTAAATTCTTTTCCTTAAACTGTGTATAGACCTTCGGCCATGGAGTGTAAGCACGTATTTTACGATCAATCCCGACTGCACTCATATTCCAGTCTATCAGTCCATCTTCTTTTGCAATCCTGGTGCAGTAGGATACACCCTTGTCCCCCTGCTCTCTTTCCGCTTCACTGCCGGATTCAATCTCGACCAGAGTTTTTAACAATAAATCCGCACCCTTTATTGAGACAGTATTACCAAGACTTTCTGTGGTTTCATTTCCTCTTAGAGTAATTGACTGCTGATTAAGTATTGCACCGGTATCCATCTGCAGATTGATTCGCTGAACAGTAATCCCTGTTTCAGTATCACCATTTAAAATTGCAGTAAGAATGGGAGAACTTCCCCTGTGACGGGGAAGAAGGGACGGATGAACATTTACCCCTCCCAGTGGGAAAAGAGAAAGAAATTTCGGACCAAAAATCCGTCCATATGCAAATACAACCAGTATATCTGCATTAAGATCTTTTATCTTATTCCGTGCGTCACTCCCTAATGTATCAGGTTCAATTATTTTTAATCCCAGCTCCAGAGCTTTTATCTTAACAGGATTGGATACTATCTTTCTGCCTCTGCCTGTTACTTTATCGGGGTTTGTAAGAACTCCGACTACATCAAAATTTGACGATATTTTAACAAGGGAAGGAACTGCAATAAGAGGTGATCCTGCAAAGACAATACGCATTATTTCTTTTTACTCTGACGTTTTTCGTATTGAGAAACTAAACGCAGACGTTTTTTTTCCGGAAGATGGTCAATAAAAAGAATTCCTCTAAGATGATCTATCTCATGCTGAATAACCCTTGCTATAATCCCGTCTGCTTCCATTTTAAAGGGTCGGCCCTTTAGACTCCAGGCCTGTATCGTCACAGCTCTCGGTCTCATAACCTCGCTGTAGACACCGGGAATACTTAGGCATCCCTCTTCATAAGGTGAAATTTCCTGGGATGTACCGATAATTTCCGGATTTATAAAAACTCTGGGTTCATCATCAGGGACATGACAGACAAATATCCTTTTTTCCACCCCGACCTGGGGACCTGCCAGCCCAATACCATCACCAATATGCATTGTATCGATCATTGCAATAACAAGATCTTCAAGTTTTTTATCGAATGCCGCAACAGTGGCACATTTTTTTCGTAAGACATCATTGCCCAATGTAAGTATTTCCAACATGCATATATGGTACATAGAAAATGACAAATCGTCAATTATTACGGAAAAGAAATGAATAATGAAAAATAATGATCAGCGACAATTATAATTCCCGATTACAATTTGTCAATGCAGCATAATTTTTATCTTTTTACACAGGATAATCCTCCTGGTAATAACCTGTCCTGCCATTAGTAAGACACTGGCTTTTAAGAACTCTGGCTATTGTAGAGATTGATGGTCAAATTGAGTACTAACGCATAGTATAAGAGGATCTATTGTGAAAATAAGCCATATTTTACTCAATATTATAGATACATTTTCGATGGGTCTATGATAAGATATTCCAGATCCTGGGAGGGGTTGTGTCAGAACGTTTCATATATCTTGATAATAATGCTACTACTCCTTTGTTACCCGAAGTAGCTGATGTAATGCGTGAAATAATGGGAATGCCTTATGGAAATCCTTCCAGTCCTCATTCTGTTGGGTATGCAAGTAGAGACTTAATTGAGACTGCAAGAGGCCAGGTTGCAGATCTGATCAACACCGTCCCTGAACATCTTGTATTTACTTCCTGTGGTTCAGAGGCTAATAATCAGGCAATTTTATCAGCTCTCAGTGCTTCTGGTCTTAGAAGAATAGTTACAAGCTCAGTGGAACACTCTTCAGTGAAGAAATTGTGTGAAAATCCTGAAGGTATTATTCTTACGGCATTGCCGGAATTAAAAATAAATAGTAGTAAAAATCACAGGGTTTATAACACTACCAATATTCAATTTCCTGGAGTTGATGGTAGAGCTATGATGGGGCAGTTAGATAATGAAAATGTGATATGTTCTCAAACTTCTGCCTGTGTATCTCAGATTCCGGAGCCATCTTTTGTTCTAATTGCTATGGGTTTAGATGCAGAAGAAGCCTTTAGCAGCCTGCGTTTTAGCTTTTCAAGTCTTAATACAATGGAAGAGGCTAAAGAGGCAGCTGAAAAAGTTATAGAAATTTATAAAAAATTGAAATCATTGTTTAGTTATTGATTACTGGTAGATGTGTAAGTGTGAATCTAACTTAACACATTTACTTAATGGTGATATATTTATTCAAGGGGAGCTTATATGCCGGAAATATCAAGGTTTTTAGGAATTGTTATTTCAATGTTATTCAATGATCACAGTCCTCCTCATTTTCATGCTGCATATGGTAGTTATAAAATTAGTGTTGATATTTTTCTGGAGTAATTATGATAGAAGTTACAGGAGCTAAATATCTTAAAGATTATAAAGTATGGTTTGAATTTAATAATGGAAAATCCGGAGAAGTAGATTTAGAAACTCATTTATGGGGACCTGTTTTTGTTCCGCTAAAAAATATTGAGGAGTTTAAAAAGTTTAAAATTTCCGATGAATTAGGTACAATTATTTGGGAAAATGAAGCAGATTTTGCACCTGAGTTTTTACTTTCTCATCTAGAATAGTTCCTGTCAGGTATTTTTAATTGTCGCTGATCATTACCTGTATGAAAGGGCAGTATCTCCAATAATTGAATCAGGAATCAGGGCATTTTTACTTAAAAATAAAGCACTGGCAGAAATATTTACGGGGAACTCTTTACATGAGGCATTTGCGATGTCTCTGAATTCGACTTGTTTTTGGCTTTTTACGCCAGTCTGGAGTCAATATTTTAGAGAAGAAGTATTTTTAAGTAGAAAATGTGATACAGCGCAAAAAGCTGT
>JAUVLL010000049.1 GCA_030600745.1 Spirochaetaceae bacterium
TTAATAAGAAGACATCCACATGTTTTTTCTGATGTAAAAGTTGGATCAGTTGAGGATGTTCTTGATCTTTGGCAGGATATAAAAGTAAATGTAGAGGGAAGAAAAAAAAAGGATTCAATTCTGGATTCAATTCCTATGTCATTCCCGCCATTGGAGCGAGCTTATAAAATACAGAAGAAAGTTTCAAAAGTAGGTTTTGATTGGACAAATTCAGCAGACGTTTTAAAAAAAATAAAAGAAGAGCTTTCTGAGCTTGAAGAAGAAGTTACTACCGGTAATTATGAGAAATCTGAAACTGAAATGGGTGATTTCCTTTTTTCTGTAATAAATTTATCCAGATATCTTAAAATAGATCCTGCAATAGCACTGCATAAAACTAATAGAAAATTTACAAAGAGATTTAAGTATGTAGAAAAAAAAGTTAACGAAAAGAATAAAAGTTTAAACGATTCAACCCTGGAAGAAATGGACATATTCTGGGAAAAAGCAAAACAGTTTGACGAGTATTAATCAATTAGTTCATTAAAATAGCTATTATTGCTTTTTCCGGCAAATAATCCACATCTCTCTACTTTAAAATTTTCATTAAAAATATTGCGGTCGATTAGTTTATCAATATGGAAAAATAGATTACTGTCTTTACGACCAGTATTATACACTGTCATTTTAATTTTCCCATCAATTTCTGTTATATATAAATTCTTAAATTCCTGATTCTTATTATAATTAAGCATTAACTTTAAAAAACCTGTATCGGTATTATTAGCAATCGATTCAATATAATAACAGGAACCATTATATAACGACATTAGTGATTTTCGTTTAACTTTTCCAGGATTTATGGGAATTAATTTACAATTAGTTATATTGATACCTGAAGGAACATTACAATTTATTCTTAACATTATTTCTTCCGGTGTTATTTTTGTAGTTAATGAAACTGATAAAATTTCTACCTGAGATTTAATTCCTAATGCTAATGGATGGGCAAATTCTAATTTTGGTTTTGGATTAAATCCCTGGGAGTATTTTAATTTAATATCTGAGCGTCTTAGAACTTTTGATAAAACATTAACAATATTTAAATGGGAAAGATATATAGCTTTTCCTACTTTTGTAAATTCAATTAAAAAAGATAAAACCTCATCTTGTTTTCCTACTGCTAACTTTTTCTGCTCAACAATTTCTTCTTTGTAAACTTTATTTGTATTTTTTACTACTACTGTACCTTCTTTACAAACCCCGCAGTTATGATTGCAGGGATCATCACAAATATCAGTAGTTTCATAATTTAGTGCTTTAATATATTCCCTTTTAAGGTAGGATTTCCTAATTCCAAGATTAATACTATCCCATGGTAGTGTTTCATCCAGTTCTCTTTCTCTGGTTGTTTCCTTTTCAACATCCCAACCAGCCGCATTTATTGCATTATTCCAAATAGACATATCAAAGTGCTCTTCCCATGCATCCAGACGAGCTCCATTTTTGTAGGCATTTAAAATAATACCACCTACCCTGCTGTCACCTCTTGAAATTATTCCTTCGATATAAGAAACAATAGGAGAATGGTATGATAGTTTAACACTTCCATTTTTTCTAAAATGATATTTTAAATCTCTCATATCTTTAAAAGATTCATATTCTTTAAGCTGTGAAGACCATTGGAATGGTGTATGGGGTTTAGGAATAAAAGTACCTACATTAACATTTAATTTCATACCTGTTTTACTTTGAATCTCACCTATATAACTGGCAATCCTGGCAGCTTCTGTTGAACGGTCCGTTCCCGGAAGGCCTATCATAAAATAGAACTTGGCAAGCTTCCATCCCATAGATTTTGCTTCTTTTAGTATATAGATTATTTTTTCAGGATCAATTTCTTTGTTAATGCTTTTTCTCCATTCCTGGTCTGGAGTTTCTATAGCGAATGTAAGACCACTTCTTCGTACTTTAGATAACTCTCTTAATAGAGGTAGTGTGAATGAGTTTATCCTGAGAGATGGAAGCGAAAAAGAAATATTATTGTGTTCATATTTGTTATTAAGTATTCGAATAAGGTTATCCAGACCATTGTAATCCCCGGAAGACAAAGAAGAAAGAGTAATTTCATTATAGCCGCACTTATTCACCAGGAAATCAACTTCATTTATTATATGTTCAATATTTTTTTGACGATATGGACGATAAAACGATGCAGCATGGCAGAACCTGCAACTATTGGGACATCCCCTCATTATTTCAACTATACCATTGTCCTGTACTGTAGCTATATTGGATATGGGAAGTAAACCAGATATACTGCTATTAAAACCCTGCCATATAGACCTGTTTACCTGTACTTTCTTCTTATCTGTCCATACATTAGAAGATGAAGAAAATATTTCTAAAATATCTTTCCTTAATGCACCTTTTTGCTTATAAATAGAAATATTTTCAATCAATTGATAAAAATTTTTTTCTGCTTCACCAATGTATACAGCATCCAGAAAACTCCCAAAAGGTGCTGGATTTGTAATTGCAGGACCACCGGCAATAATAATAGGATCTTCTTCAGTTCTATCTTTTTTTAGTATGGGTATTTTTCCTGTTTCCAGAACCGCTAAGATATTTGTCGCACTTAATTCATATCCTATGGAAAAACCGAGTATATCCAATTCATTCAAAGGTATACCATTTTCAAGGGTATAAAGAGGAATATTATTTTTCTTAAGCTGTTCTTCAAAATCTTTTGCCGGAGCAAATACTCTTTCACAGCTTATTCCGTTCAGATTATTTAATTCTCTATAAAGAAGTTTTATTGCCAGATTTGACATTCCTATTTCATATAAATCGGGAAAACATATACCAATATTAAAATTTGACTTATTGTAAGCTATATTAGATCCGAATTCACCACCAACATAACGTCCCGGCATAATAACGTTCAGTAATATTTTTTGTAAATCATGTTCAATGTTAATTAAACCCATAATTCTAATACCTGAATCTTCTTAAATATATATTTTGAATTAATCCAATAGAAATCAAAGATGTCCATAAGGAAGATCCTCCATAAGATATGAAAAGTAACGGTATTCCTGTAATAGGCATAATTCCTATTGCCATCCCAATATTTACTATTACATGGAAAAAAATCATTATTATTATACCACTTCCAACATAGTATCCATAATTATCTTTTGAATTCATAACTAATATCAATCCCCGTACAAGAATTATTGCAAAAAGAATAATTACAGAGACTGACCCAATAAATCCCCATTCTTCAGATATAATTGAGAAAATAAAATCTGTACTCTGTTCCGGAAGAAAACGATAGTGGCTTTGAGTACCTTCAAGAAATCCTTTACCTGTTAAACCTCCGGAACCAACAGCAATAAGAGATTGAATTGTATTCCATCCCGCCCCACGTGGGTCAATTCCAGGATTGATAAATACTATCAAACGCATTATTTGATATTCTTTTAAAAAAAATCTGATTCCCAAAGATCCAATAAACCCTACCATTGAAAGAAATGAACTATACATAATCCAGTAAAAATATTTCTTTTTTGTAAATATATATCCTATACCGGATAAAAGAGCGATTATGCCTATGGCACCGACTAATATAAGGAATAAATCATTTGTTAATAATATTTTTACAAACTTGATATCTTTCTTAAAAATGAGTCTTTGCCATACCGGTAACATTCCAAAAAATATCATTTGAAAGCCTGAAAAAAATAAAAAGAAAAGATATCTTTTTTTTACTCCAGCCATAAAAGCAACTACCAGAAAAATAGGAATATAAACAAGAGCTGTCCCCATATCAGGCTGAGCAATTATAAAAATTACTGGGAGAAAAGCTACTACCATAGATAGAAAGAAAGTAGATAGATTTTTTATCGATTTTTCTTTCTTAACAAGATAATCAGATAAAAATAGAATTGTAGCAATCTTCGCAAATTCCGAAGGTTGGATACTAAACCCCAAAATTCCAAACCATGATTTTGATCCATGTACTTCTTTGCCAATAAAAAGAGTTAAAATTAGAATTGCAATGGAAGCAGAATAGATATAAAAAGACCATTTCCGGAAAATTAAATAATCAGAAAACATTACAGTAAAAAAAATTATTAAACCACTGACAATCCAGACTATCTGATATATGTATTCATTTGAGATAAGCATTCCTGTTGAAGTAACTCCACTGGAATATATAAACATGACACCTATTATCATAAGTATTATCATTGAGAAAAATACTGCCAGATCAATATTAATAAGTTTTTTCACTTTCATTGGGGTTTTCTCTTATTTCGAAGCCATCCCCAACGAAGTGAATCTATTGCTTCATCATAGGTTTCACCAGCAAAAATACCCTGAAAAATTATATTAGCTGCCTTTATTGCCCACCATTCCCATTCATTTACTGCTTCTACCATTGTTACAACAACTACCTGGTTTTCAGGATTTGAATCTACCGGACCATAAGCAACAAACCATGCATTCCAGCTGTCATCCAGACCAACTTCGCCTGTACCGGTCTTTCCAGCAATATCCACAGCTTTAGTAGTGATAACGACTTTTGGGGTTCCATCTGTTATTACTCCTCTTAAATATTCCTGTATAGTAGTAAAAGTTTCCTGATGTATAGTGCTTGTATGAATAATTTCAGGTTTTTTCTCCTCGATCAATTCTCCAGTTACAGAATCTCTTATTTGTTTAAGTAAATGCGGTTTATAAATAATACCATTATTTACAATCATAGCCATCATATCAGCCATCTGTATTGGTGTTATGTTTAAAAAACCCTGACCGATAGATGCATTAACTGTATCTCCTCCAACCCATTTTGTATTGTATACTCTTTCTTTCCATTCAGGGGTTGGAACCAAACCGGATATTTCCCCCGGCAAATCTATACCAGTATAGCTTCCATATCCAAATCTCCTTGCATAGTCAGAAATTATATCTATTCCAAGATATTTTAACCCCAATGTATAAAAATATACATTGCACGATTGTTCAAGTGCTTCATGAAGAACTAAATCTCCATGTCCCTCAGGAATATGACAATGAAACTCTCTATTTCCAAACCATGCACTGCCTTCGCAATTTATTGTCTTATTAACGGGAAAAAGTTCTTCCTCCAGGTTTGCAGTTGTCATAATTACTTTGAAAGTCGATGCTGGTTCATAACTTGATTGTATTGCACGATTAAGAAACGGGTGACGGGAATCCAGTGCGGCTTTCCTAAAAGCAGAAACTCGTTGGTCGTCATAAAAAATGTTTGGATTAAACCATGGATATGATACAAGCGCCAGTATTTCACCAGTAGATGGCTTTAGTACAATAGCTGATCCCATACGCTCGCCAAGAGCCTCCTCAGCTAAATCCTGGATATGTCTATCTATGGTAAGAACCAAATCTTTACCATTCTCTGGTAATAAATCATCAACAAGAACATTTTGAATATTACGTCCCTGAACATCTACTGTTTTATAATGTATGCCGTCTTTACCTCTAAGGATCTGATCATAGTATTTTTCAATACCGCTTTTACCCAGAACCGAGTTAATATCATACCCTTTATTATACAACACCTGAAATTCTTCAGTAGTTATATTACCGACATATCCTAAAATATGAGAGATAGATCCATACTTAAGATAATTACGTATCGGTTTACTATTCCATGACACACCTTTATAGTCTTGTATATTTTCAGCAATAATATTAATAGTAGTAAGAGAAACCCCGCTTTTTATCTCAACAGGATGGTATTGTTTATGATAATTTTCAGGTATTTTCTCTCTTATTTTTTCAGGATCAAGTTCAAGTGTCCTGGACAAATTTGATATCAAAGAATTAAATGAGTTATCTTCAATTTCTCCCGGTACTATATTTACTGCAAAAGAATCTATATTTATTACAAGAGGAGTATCTCTGTTCCGATCAAATATTTCACCTCTTTGAGCTGGTATAGTATTTATCCTTAGTGAAACATTTCTTGCTCTTGATTTGTACTCCGGACTATTTCTAATTTGTAAATTATATAGATATAAAACATAGATAAACAATACAACTAGTATAATGAAAATAAAAAAATAAATTTTGATTTTAATTATTGAATTATTAATCATGATATTCTGGAACTGTTGGATGACGGCAGGACTTTTATTAATTTCAGAATATAATATATAAAAGGAGTTAGTATAATATTCATACCTGCTTCAATTAACAATGTAATTGAAAACACAGCATCTGCTTTTGCCGGTGAAAAAACAAGTAACAGCAGGAAAGATAACAAAGATTTAATAATAGTCCCTGCAAATACAAAAATAATCGGAACTACTATCGGATCAAAAAATATTTGACCTTCAGTTTTACCGGAAAGATAACCTATTACTGATTTTATTAGTGCACTGAAACCAAATGGTGACAAACTAAGAAAATCTTCAATTAAACCGGATACAAATCCTGTTAATTGACCTTTAATACTACCTGAATAATTTGAAATAAGTATGATTATTATTAATACAAAGTCAGGTTTTACATTGTGAAAAGAAAAACGATTAAATATAGTTGTTTGCAAAATTACAGTAATAATTATTATCACTGTGGTAACTAAACCATTCCTTTTAATCACTTACTTTTCTCCTGTAAGCACTAAAACATATTCTATTCTGGAGAAATCTATTACCGGTTCAATCTTAAGAATAAGCGAAGTCTTCCATTCCGGAGAATATATCCCTCTTATACGACCGATATATAGACCATGTGGATAAATAGACTGCATACCGGATGTTACTACTAAATCCCCATCTCTTAAAGATTCAAATGCATTTTTGGTAACATAGTTCATTAAAAGTAAATCATTTTTGCTTCCTGATCCATTAATTAAACCTTCATATCGTGTTTCCAGAAGTCGTGCTGCAATATAGCTTGTATTATCAAAAATCGGTAGTATTTTTGATGTTAAAGGACTTGTTTCAATAATTTTTCCTACCAATCCCTGATAACCATGTTGATATGCTATTACTGGCATATTATTTTTTATTCCGTCAGCTGTACCTCTGTTAATTACAATAGTTTTGAAAATATTCCCAGGTTCCTGGGCAATTATTTCTGCAGATTTAAATATATATTCTGATGATATTTTAAAATCCAATTGTTTTTTTAATCGGATATTTTCCTGCTTTACTTCAATATAATCTCTATCTCTAATTTGATATTCCAGAATTTTTTCAAGAAGAATACCATGTTCAGATCTAAGTTTTTTAAGTTCACCTACTGAATCCACTGTATCAGTTAAGAAATTTGATGTACTATCCACAGTTATCTGTAATAAAGAAAAAATCGAATTACCAATTTTTTTCGGCAAAAAATTATATTTCCCACTACTGTAACCCATTAGAAATAAAGAGATTACTATTAATAATACAAGCAGCAAAATACTCTTATATTTGGTTACAGTTTTTCTTAATTCAGTCATATCCTATGAATTAAGATAATTATATATAGTTTTTGTATTTGCAGCATCCTTTATAAGTTCAAAATATTTGCCCGCTCCATTAGCTACACACAGAAGAGGATCTTCTGCAAGAATAACAGGAACTCCTGTTTCTTTTCCTATCAGTTTTGGAAGTCCTTTTAAAAGAGCTCCTCCTCCTGTCATTACAATCCCTCGCTCAACGATATCAGCAGCCAATTCGGGGGGCGTTTGTCCCAAAGTTTTCTTAATTTCATCAATAATTGTAATAATAGGTTCCTGAAGAGCTTCCCGTACTTCTACACTATCAATCTCCAGCCTCCTGGGCAAACCTGTTATTGCATCTGTACCTTTTATTTCCATCTTTTCTATTTTTTTGTCAGCAGAAGCATTTCCAATACTCATTTTTAAATTTTCGGAAGAGTGTTCACCTATAATCAGATTGTGAACAGTTCTTACATGTTTAATAATAGCTTTGTCAAATTCATCACCACCAAGTCTAATTGCATTTGTAACTACCATACCTCCCAGTGAAATAACAGATATTTCTGTTGTACCACCACCTATATCACAGATCATATGACCTGCTGGTTCGAATATGGGGATATCCGCACCAATAGCAGCTGCAAGAGATTCTTCTATCACCTTTACTTCCCTGGCTCCAGCTTTATAAGCACTCTCCTCTACTGCTCTCCGTTCTACTTCAGTTATACAGGTAGGAACACCAATTACCATTCTTGGCTTTACAAACCACCTTTTCGGTATAACTTTTGATATAAAATATCTTATCATCTTTTCTGTTGTATCGAGATCAGCAATAACACCATTTCTAAGAGGACGAATTGCAATAATATCTCCAGGAGTTTTCCAAAGCATCATCTTGGCTTCTTCACCAACTGCAACAACTTTCTTTGTACCACGCTCCACAGCCACAACTGAAGGATCACTTATTACAATACCTTTTCCTTTAATATAAATAAGGGTATTACAGGTGCCTAAATCTATACCTATATCCATCGAAAAACCGCTAACAAATTTTTTAATCCCCATATGCAACCCCTTAATTATTTAACTTTAATATAGTCGTAATAAAGCTCCGTAATGAGAAGGATCAAGTTCTAAAGCCTTTCTCCACTCTGCACGTGCTTTTATAGTATTGCCCTTCTTTGAATATATTTCGCCAAGATAATAATAAGCATCGGAAGATTTACTATCCTTTGATAAAATTAAATTATACTGTTCCTCAGCTTTCTCAAAATCATTATTCTCAGAATAAATCTTTCCAAGAAGAAATCTACTTTTTATTTCTACTCTAAAATCGGAGTTTAGTTTAATAGCACGTTTTAAATAAATCTCTGCATTGATATTATCTCCAAGTTTGTGATATGTCTGACCTAAAACAAGTAGAAGCATATCATCATTTTCATTGTTTATTGCTATTAAGAAATACTTTATTCCTTTCTCATAAAATCCCAGTTCACTGTAACTTAGTCCAAGATATTTATAACTATCACTATTAATAAAATTCAGTTCAATTGATTTTTCCAGATGATAAATTGCCTGATCCATATAAAAACGTCCCTTGTGATAATATGCTTTACCAAGGATATAGTTAACCTTGCCTGTCAGAGGATGAGATTTCAACAAAAGGGTTTTCCTGAGATTTACGATAGCATAATCCAATAGGGGCAACTGTTCTTCAAGTGTAAACTGAGTTACACCAAGATGGAAATAAGCAAAACCATTATATACAAGACCTTCAGCGTTAAGAGGTTCTGAAGCAAGTATAGTATTACATCTCTCTATTAATTCTCTATAGTTACTGTCCATCCATAACTCTTCAAGAGACTTTTCTTCCATAACTACAGTATTTTCATGGGAATAAAAAAAAGTATGCTTTGTAAACAGAAATATAGTTGCCGATAGAAAGAGTATTAATAAAATTATCAAAATGATAGTATTTCTTTTTAAATTCAGTTTTTTCTTTTTAAGATAACTGGATCTGTTTCCTGGAATAATCATATAAAAGTCATCTTCCCTGTATAATAATAAAAGCAGGTCTATAAGCCGGGTTCTGTTATCGACAGTCATCTATCTAAGCAAAATGTTTCCATGATGCTTAAGCAATCTACCCGCAGTCATATGGCGAACAAACCTGACTGCTGCTCGATTTTACTCCTGGTGAGGTTTTCCTTGCCATCCCTGTTACCATGGACGCGGTGGGCTCTTACCCCGCCTTTTCACCCTTACCTATATAGGCGAAACTTTGTTTCCCTTCTATAGGCGGTATATTTTCTGCGGCACTATCTGTAATACCTAAGCATTCCCGGGAGTTACCCGGCACCATTGTTCTACGGAGCCCGGACTTTCCTCTGAAAATATCAGCGACTGTCCGACCTGCTATTTAGTTTTAATTCCAACCTTCTTTATTTGATAGTAAAATCAATATTACCTGCATCAACAAGATCTGCAAGCCCACCTGTATCTTCATCAGAGAAACTATGTTCATCCTGAATAAAATCCTCCTCATAGTATAGTATACGGCTGCAGTATGGACAGAAGTGGATTTCTTCTCCTGCATGAACATCATTTTGGAACTGGGCAGGAAGAACCATATGACAACCAGTACAAACATAATCTTTAACAGGAACTATACCAAGACCGGATTTACTTTTAATAATTCTTTCAAATTTAAAAAGTATTTCTTCATCAAGACCGGGAATAATCTGAGAGTCCTGTACTTTAAGCTCTTTAAGAAGTTCTTCTTTTTTAAGGCTTTCATCCTGAATTTTATTTTGCTCCTCAGCTAATTCCTCTTCCTGCTGAGAAATCATTGTTTCTTCCTGTGTTACAGAAGCTTTTATCCCTTCCAGATCTTTTTCTTCTCGAAGAATGTCTTTACGGTACTGCTGCCCTTTTTCAGTAGCATTTTTTATCTCTTTATCAAGAGATTCATACTCCCTTTGAGTGGTAATAATATCCATTTGCTTTTCATAATCTGCTCTTTCTCTTTCGGCCTCATCCAAAAGAAATTTTAAATGCTTAATCTTGTTTTGAGTTTCTTTTAGTAAATCATTTTTCTCAATATAATCTTCCTTAAGCCTTTTTAGAAGCTCATTCTTTGTATTGAGTGCTTTAGGAATCTCATAAATTTCCTTTTCTATTTCATATTTACTGGACAAAATATCCTGAAGATTTCTCAGCTTATCAAAAACTTCCCGCATCATAAGCGCAACTCCTTAATTATCTATATAATCCTTTAATCTTCGGCTTCTTTTAGGATGTCTTAATCTTCTAAGAGCCTTAGCCTCTATCTGTCTTATCCTCTCTCTTGTAACATTAAAATACAGACCTACTTCTTCCAATGTCAGAGAGTATCCATCCTCCAGACCAAATCTCATCTTAAGAACTTCCTGTTCTCTTGGCGGCAGTGTAAAAAGCACCTCCTGCAACTGCTCCTGAAGAAGTCTGAATGCAGTTTGGTTAGCCGGGTTTTCAATATCTTTATCTTCTATAAAATCCCCCAGTAAGGAATCTTCCTCCTCCCCAATAGGGGTTTCCAAAGAAATTGGTTCCCTTGCAACATTTTTAACAGATTTAATTCTCAGAACTGTCCATCCAAGTCTTTCAGCCACTTCTTCATCTGTGGGCTCTCTACCAAGCATCTGCATAAGCTGTCTGGATTCACGAACTACTTTATTTATCTGTTCAATCATGTGAACAGGAACCCTTATTGTTCTGGCCTGATCAGAAATTGAACGTGTTATAGCTTGCCTTATCCACCAGGTTGCATAAGTTGAAAATTTGTAACCTTTACGGTACTCAAATTTCTCAACCGCTTTTATAAGTCCAATATTACCTTCCTGAACCAGATCAAAAAAATGAAGCCCTCTGTTTGTATATTTTTTTGCGATACTGACAACCAAACGCAGATTTGCCTGAATAAGCCGATCCTTGGCACTCTTCATCTTTATCTTTCCCTCAGATATCTCCTTGGATCTTTCAAGTATTGCGTCAATATTATCTTCAAAATTGATTTCAATAGTCTTTAATTTTTTTTCATTAATCTGAATCTGTCTTATTTTATTTTTAATCTTATCTGCTGATAATTGCAAATTTTCTTCTATTTTTATCCTTGTAGCCGGAATGGCAAGACCCCTTCCCATAGACCGCAATTCTTTTGGACTTGTAATATTCAATCGCCTTTCAATACGACGTTGTTCTTTCCTATAATGTTTGATTTTTCGTTCAATTTCCATAAAATAATCAGAAAAAAATACTATTTCAGATTGATGAATATTAATTTTCTGAATTTTTTTTAAAAGCAAGGCTTTCTTTTTAATCAGAACGGTGTCTTTAGTTATGTCATTACCAGCTTCAATTGTCTTGAATTTAATATCCATGTACTGTTTTAAGCTTGTTGAAATCTCCCCAAGACTTTCACGATAAAATTGATTAAGCCTTCGACGCTCAGCAAGTATCTCGGAAACTTCCTTCTTTGAGATATCAAGCTCCTTGGGATCTGCTTTTGAGAAAGTTTTTAAAAGAAGATTATACATCTCAGGTATAATCATACCAGATTCTTTTATAACATTCTTTATTATATTCTCCCCACTCTCCATTTGTTTAGAAAGCTCAACTTCCTGCTCTCCGGTTAACAGATTTTCTTTGCCTATTTCTCTTAAATACAGACGTATTGGATCATCAATGGAGGACTCTTTGTCACTGTAAACAATCTTTTTCTTGTTGGAATCATTGTTTTTACCAGGAATCTCTATTTCATCATCGTGAATTACTTCTTCTCCACCAACATCTATTTCTTCAGATAACAAATCAGTCCCTGAAGATTGAATACTCTCGTCAACAAGCACAATTTTGTTTTTATCGAGTATGCTCATTACTTCTTCAATTCGATCTGAATTTACAATTGATTCCGGCAGGAAATCATTTACCTCATCGTAAGTTATACTCTTTTTCATTTTTGCATATTCAATAAGCTTTATAACTGATGGGTCATTTTGTATGTCCGACACTACTAATTACCCTTTATTCTTAAAAGTTCTTCATCTATAAATTTTTTCTCAGAGAGAAGGTTCTCTAACTCAAACCTATCCTTAGTTAAACCAATTTTCCTGAGTTGCATCTCAATTTCACTACGCTTTTTTTCCAAATTACGCTGTCTTATTTTATTGACTCCATCTTTTATTATCTGTTCAGAATTAATTTTATATTCTCCTGTCGAAAGCTTATGAAGAATAACATCTTTCAATTTTTCATCTTCTATCTTCGACATTAATCCTTCATTTGAAGAATCACTTCTTCTGTACATATCCTCAAGTACAACATAGACTCTTTTAGCTCTAGAATCATCTAAATCATCTATATCGATAACATTTCTGAAAGATGCAAACGCTTCCCTGTTTTCTACTAAAGCAATCATCAGAAAAAGATCAAGTGAAACAGATATCTCTTTCTGTTGATCTTGCACCGGATTCTTTATTTTTACAGGACTTGTCTGTTTTTTTCTAGCTGCATAATCCTTAAACACAGCATTTACGTCTATCTCCAAAACGTTG
>JAUVLL010000100.1 GCA_030600745.1 Spirochaetaceae bacterium
ATCACTCTGGCAGAGCTATTACATGGAGTGGAGAAAAGTACCATGCCGGAGAAAAACCTGAAAAATGTTGAAGACTTTGTTTCCAGACTGGAAGTGCTTCACTATGATGAGAACGCTGCGTCACACTACGGTGAAATCAGAGCCGATCTTGAGAGGAAGGGAACTCCTATAGGTGTTAACGATCTTCACATTGCCGGACATTCAAGAAGCCAGGCACTTATCCTTGTTTCCAATAACACAAAAGAGTTTATACGTGTAGAAGGGTTGCGTCTAATTAACTGGACAGAAAATTCCAACTCATAAAATACTAATTTCATCTTTATTAAAAATCACACGATTTCCCAATTTGGTCCTGGGAATAGTACCTTTAGAACTCATAGAATAAATTATACTTGTGGATATTCCAAGATATCACTTAACTGCGTAATGTTTAGATAATCACGGTCTGTCTCTGGGGATTCATGAATACTTTCAGAATCGCTTTCTGAATCAGTATCTGAAATTGAGGGAGAATCAATATTTTAAATACCTTATTTATAAAAGTATATAAGAATACAGTAAGAGCTTTTTGCGCTGTATCTCATTTTCTACTTTCAAAATACTTCTTCTCTAATATATTGGCTCTAGACTGGCGCAAAAAGCCAAAAACAAGCCGAATTCAGAGACATCGCAAAAGCCTGTAATATAACATATCTGGATGATTTAGCAGAGAAAAAGTTATTTTTGAAAATCAATATATCTTATTTCATTTTTATCAGTATCTATAGAAACAAATTTCATCTCTTTCGGGAAAGCTCCATTAATAAAATTACCTTCGTATCCAAAGGTCTGATGAATATGTCCAAACAAATGGTAGCGTGGAGTTTTTCTGTTTATCAAATCTTTTAAAGCCTTACTCCCATAGTTGTAATCCATAACTCCATATGGCGGACCATGGGTTACCAGGATAGTGTTGTCATCAATCAGCTTCTCCAAAGAAGCAAAATCTTTTTCCTGCTCAGTTTCCGGTTTCTCGAATAATCCTCCTACAAAAGGTGATGTGTATTGATATCCAACAAAATTATACTCTTTATAATGTATTTTCTTCTGATTTATATTTTTCTGATTTTTGTAATTGGACCATTCAAGTCCACCAGCAACTATGCCATCATCATTGCCCATAATAAAATAAATTGGTTTTTTGGACAGTGACAAAATATTCTGAATATCATGAACTTTGAGCTTTAATGCCTGACGATAAAAAATATCTCTTTTTGATTCCACATTTCGATTATTGTCCCCAGGAGACAATTCTTCCAGAAGGTCATCAGGTTCAAGTCCTAAACGGGAAAGAAGTCCCTCTGACTCTTCCAAAGAGAAATGGGTCATAAGATCCCCGGATAATATTCCCAGATCAAAATTAGAATTTTTTAATAATTCTGAGTACTGCTTAAATGCCGGAACCAGCCCATGAATATCACTGGAGAATAGAATTTTCAAACTTATTACTCCTGATCTAAATTAATAAACCCTGTTTGCTGTTCTTTTATGTAGTCAATAAATTCCCGTGGAGATAATACTTCTATTCCAAATCGGCTGTTTTCCGGAAAATGCTTCAGGTTCCCTGTAATTAGACAATCCACTTTTGCAGAAATTGCTACTTCCATAAATGGATTATCATCGGGATCCGGAAGGGAAACTGGTAACGGAGTTGTGGGATAGTTTTCTGCTTTATTTCCAATATATTCAATAATAATCTCAATACTATTTGTATCTAAATCAAATTTTGGACGATAGAGAACTTCCTGATATTCAAAAATTATTCGTGAATCAATACAAAGTGTAAGCTCACTGCCTGTCAGCATCCGGACAATCTCACCGCATGTACCAAAAGGAGAAAGCAGACCAGAGACAAGAACATTAGTATCAGGAACTACCCTCATTGGGTACGCTTTTGTCGTTCCCGACGTGCTTCCTTAATTTCAGAATCAATCTGCTTCATAGTTATACTGTCTGTACCCTTGATCATTGATTCTTTCTGAACAGAAACAATAGCCTGTGTAGCCCGAACCTGACGCCAGGCAGCCAGAGATTTTTCCACCGATTCTTCGTTTACTGCCGTAATTACCGCGACAGGCCGACCGTTATTTGTTATAACCATCTCTTTTTCCAGGGGAAGATCACGCCATACCTGTGCCGATTTTGTCCGAAGATCTCTAACACTTAAAAATTTCATTATTAACAACCTCTTCTATACACAATAATATACACGATTGTATCACAATGTCAAATTTGAAGGATAGTAATTTTTTAAATTCTGCAAAATCAATATCTTCAGACCAGGAATCTCTGGTGTCTTCCATAATTTTTCTCATCTTTTTCTTAATATATCAAGATCAACATCAAGATCTACTTTACCGTGGAAATTTATCAGTCAATTTCGTTTCTCCTGATTTATAACATTTACCAATGCCATTTTAATCAGTTCTGTTTTGGTTTTTGAGTTTGTTATAACCATAGCTTCATCCACCAATTCTTTGGGAAGATCCAGGGTTGTTCTCATATGCATTACCTCAATCAATAATATACATATTTATTTATGCATAGATACTATGTTCCTGGTAGGTCCTTCCTGTATCTTAAGAAAAAATAACAGTATTAAGAAAGTTAAAGAGCAGCCCGGTGCCTGGGTTCCAGTCCGGGAACACTGTCATAGATTGTTCAGGAGGCTGAATAGTCTCAATTTAATAACGCTCGTTGTAAAAGGAGCCCTCTTCGCATTATTTTACTATTTCGTTAAGCCTTCTTTGCAGTCCTGTTTTAAAGGGTGTTGTAACTACCATACTGAGGATAACAGCATACAGAGTAGTTATTAGAGCAAGAGCCAGGGCACTTCCAATTACTTCCGGTTCAGCGAGCATCGCAAGAATAGCTATTAAACCGATAAGCGACCCCATTATCCCGGACAGAATCAGGTATTTCTGCAGGGATGAAAAAAAGACTATTCCATTTTTAAGATCTACAGGTTCAGCACTCTCTTTCTCAAAACCGATTGTAAAATACTTTCGGATATCACTTAAGCTGTAATTAGCCAAAAGAAGAACCAGAGGACACATTAGAATGAGTAAGATGCTCATAAAATCAAGATAAATATCAATATCCCCTATTCCTACTGATATCCATTCTGCCAGAAACAGTAATACTGCAAAAACGATAATTGATAAAAAATAAGTTTTTTTCATTATTTCCCTCCTGAAATTAATGATACTGATACGAGTTTATTTATTTCTACTAATCCCGCGGGGATTATAGTATCCAGATTATGATATACATAGAATTCCGCACTTCTGCCTGCGAGTGTTGACGGTGTTCTGATACCTGTGACTAAGGGAATAGAGGCCAATACTATTGCTGCAGCAAAAATAGTATTATAAATCCTGTCCCTGGCAGCTTTGTGTGGGTTTTTAGATATTACAGGAGATGGAGTTTTAACCTTATCAATTTCTAATTTATAATAATCAAATATTGTTTTATCAATTTCCATATTATTCTCCATACTGATTTCCATACTGCTCTATGTAATGGGCTTCAACATCTTTTTTTATGTTGTGAACAAGATACTTTAGTGTTCCAACAGGAATCTCCTGAACAATATCCTCAATTTCTGTTTCGGGGTATGTTGTTTTAAGATACACCGTTAATTTAGGATAGTAATCTTTCCAGATATCATTAAAAACAGTCTCCCGCTTTTTTGTATCCAGTGAACTGTGGATAAAGAGTAAAAGTTGCTTACTTTTTCCTTTCATATATCTTATTATACGGCCGCCAACAGAAAAAGGTTGGATTATTTATAAAACTTTTCCTTGACAGCTCTGTATCATAGTACTATATTTATATTGTACTAATGCTATAATACACCAATAAATGGATAGGGGGTTATATGGCGACTGAGGTCGACACAACACTCAAGTTCAGCCTGGATTTAAAAAGCGGTGTTCCTTACTACAAACAGGTAATTCTTCAGGTAGAAATGGCTATTGTGGATGGACGACTTGAAAACGGTGATCAGCTGCCTACAGTCCGGAGCCTGGCAGTAAGCCTGAAGATTAACCCCAATACCGTTGCACGGGCCTATAACGAGCTGGAGATCCGCGGGATTGTTAATACACAACAGGGAACCGGAACGTTTATCAGTGATAAAAAAATTGAACTCTCAGAAGTGGAAAAAGAAAGAATACTCTCTGAGCTGACCCGTCCATACTTATCAAATGCCAGGGCATATGGATTTACTTTGGGAGAATTAATTAAACACCTGCAAAGCATGGCAGGATAAACGAAGTGTATGCAAAATGTATACGCAAAGTATGTTTCAGAGGGATTACTCTGAAAGCAAAACTGAAATAAGGAGAAGATATGAAACTTGGAGTAAATAAATTTGACAGAATTAAGAATGTACAGGGTTTTTCAATGAAGAAGGATTTTGTATTCAATGTATTTTCCTTTGTGATACTTGCTCTGTTTTTTGGAACAGCTTTACTTATTCAAAGTATCTTTGCAGGACCGGTAGACCCCCTTATTATGGGGAAAACTGCCGGAAGTATTATAGTAGTAGGCATTCTTCTAATGGTTTTACCTCTTTGGTCAACTGTAATTCTAATGATTATTCTGCTCTGGGCAGGGATGCTGGGAGCAGAACTAACAGAAATGTATCCTATGTTCACCATTATATCACTTGGATTAATACTAGCCCCTGCTATTCAGGTAATTCTTGAATGGGACAAGGCTGTTATTCTCCGTCTGGGAAAGTTCAGAAAGGTTCATGGTCCCGGAGTATTTTTCATAGTTCCTGTAATAGACAGAATTGCAAAAGAAATTGATACCCGAATACGAGCTACAGACTTCAGCGCCGAAAAAACACTTACAAAAGATACTGTACCGGTCCATGTAGATGCTCTTGCATTCTGGATGATATGGGATGCACAAAAAGCAGTACTGGAAGTGGAAAATTACCTGGAAGCGATAACACTTTCTGCTCAGACAGCCCTTCGCGCTTCTATTGGAAAAAACAAACTAACTACCCTTCTCTCTGATAGAGATTATATCTGCAATGAAATTCAGCAGATGCTGGATGATAAAACAAACTCCTGGGGTATTTCCATTTTGTCTGTTGAGATTACAGATATTGTTATTCCTGAAACTCTGGAAGATGCAATGAGCAAGGTTGCCCAGGCCGAGAGAGAAAAGGAATCTAGGGTTATCCTTGGAAGTGCAGAGGTTGAGATTGCTGCAAAGTTTGAGAAAGCTGCAGAACGCTACAAAGACAATCCTACAGCACTTCATCTGCGTGCAATGAATATGGCTTATGAAGGACTGCGTCAGAAGGGGTCCTTAATGGTACTGCCGTCTTCTGCTCTGGACAGTATGAATATTGGTTCGACTATGGGAATGGCTGCTTTGGATAAGGTAGAAAAGCTGGATAAGGGAGGAGATAAATGATAACCGTAAAAGATGTTAAGAAAATCTATCAGGCTGGTGAAACAGAAGTAAAAGCTTTGAGGGGTATTAATCTTTCAATTGATAAAGGTGAGTTTATGTCTATTGCAGGTCCTTCCGGTTCAGGAAAAACTACCTTGCTGAACCTGATTGGATGCCTCGATAAAGCAGATTCGGGTGAGATAACAGTGGATGGAGTTACGATTAAAAAACAGAAAAAAAAGGAACTGGCTCTCTTAAGAAGGGGGAGAATAGGTTTTATCTTTCAGTCATTTAATTTAATTCCTGTACTTTCCGCCTATGAAAATGTTTCTTTTGTCCTGTCCCTTCTAAATCTGCCGGAAGCAGAAGTAAAGAAAAGAACCGAGGACATTCTGACTGAGGTAGGTCTCGGAGATATGATGGACAGAAGACCTAACCAGCTTTCAGGAGGTCAGCAGCAGAGGGTGGCTATTGCCAGGGCTCTGGTAAAAAACCCACTATTGGTCCTTGCAGATGAACCTACTGCTAATCTGGACTCAAAAACAGGAGAGGATATCCTGAAACTCATGCGGGATCTTAACAGGAAGCATAATACAACCTTTATTTTTTCTACCCACGATCCAATGGTTATGGATTTTGCCGACAGACTGGTACTTCTTCATGATGGAGAGATTCAGTCAGATAAGAAAAAGGGGGCATAGTATGAAATTTCTCATAATTTTGGCCTGGAAGAACCTCTCCAGGTACAGGAAGAGAACAATAATAACAGCTGCTGCCCTTGCTTTCGGCCTGGGACTCTACATATTTATGGATTCCATGCTTGTGGGGCTGGAAGTCGACTCAGAGCGTAATCTAATCTGGTTCGAGACAAGTTCTGCCCGGATAATGAACAAGGACTACTGGGCGGAGAAGGATACACTTCCTCTGAAGTATGCCCTGGATAATACAAATGAACTCATGGAAAGACTGGACAAGGAAGGAATTGCAGCCACACCAAGAACAGTTTTCTCCGGAGAGATTATAATGATGAAAGACCCCTATCTGGAAGATGGCTCAATGTTTACAAAAATATTTGCAATCGATCCAGCTACAGATGAAAATGTTTTTGAATTCAAAAAAACCATCGAAGCGGGCAGGTATCTTGAACCTGGTGAAGATGGTGTTATGCTTGGTTCCTGGCTGGCAGAGGACATTGGCGCAGAAGTAGGATTTCCTCTTACAATAATTACAAGGGGAAGAGACGGGTACAAACAGACTATCGATGTGGAAATTGTAGGTATTATTAACTGTCCAAACCCCTATATAAACAGGGCTTCTATGTTTATCCCTCTGGACACCGCTGATTACTATCTTGCCATGGAGGGAGGCGTTACGGAAATTAATCTTAAATACACGGATTATACAAAAGCCGAAACTGTATCAATGGAACTGGAGGAAAAACTGGGAAAGGACCTTAACGGATGGGTTATCCTCCCCTGGCAGATTCTGGCAAAAGATTTTGTGTCCCTTGCCGAAATGAAAAGAGGAAGTTCCAGTATATTCCTTCTTCTTGTATTTGTCATTGCCGCCGTTGGTGTTTCAAACACCATGCTGATGGCTGTTTTTGAAAGGGAACGGGAACTTGGAATGATGAGAGCCATGGGGATGAAAGATTCTCAGGTAAAAACAGCTTTCTTCCTTGAGGCAACAGGAATCGGTGTGATCGGTTCCATCTTTGGTATTATCCTGGGTATTGGCCTTAATTTCTGGATTGTAAACTACGGAATTGATTATTCATTCATGATGAGAGAAATAGATGTAGGATATCGGATAGCGGGAGTTGCAAGAGGTGTATGGAACTTTGACACCATGATCCAGGCCCTTATTCTTGGAGTTATTATGACAGTAGGTGTTGCATACTTCCCAATAAGACGGGGGCTCAAACTTGAGATTACCGAATGTCTGAAAGACAAGTAAAGGGAGTATGATATGAAAATAAGTAAAATTGCTTTTAGAAATATAAAAAGAAATAAACGTCGAAGCATACTGTCCGGATCAGCCATTGCAGCTGCTACCATGGTGATAGTTCTGATGTTTTCCATGATTAATGGGATGCTTACAGATATCGAGTGGAATGTTACCTCTTATGCTACAGGTCATGTGCGCGTAAGAAACATTGAGTATGACAAAAACGAGATGTTCAACCCCCTCCATCTAAATATACCTGAAGCCAAAAAGCTTACTGAAGAGATTGATGCAATTCCTGAAACTGTAATTGTAGCTCCAAGAATTATGTTCCCTGGAATTGTTTATAAAGGAGAGGATTCCTACAAGATGCAGGGTGTAGGTGTTGATTTTGCAAAAGAAGTGGAATTTCAGAAGCTTGAGGAACATATTCTACAGGGAGAAATACCGGAAACAGGTAAAAATGAAGTTGTGATGGGCTACGGGCTTGCAGAAAAAATGGGCCTGTCAATTGGTGATAAATTTACAGTACTGACAAGCACAGTGTACCGAGGCTCTAATGGGATGACATTTACTATTGCAGGTATTATGAATTTTGTTATATCCGGAATGAATACAACTACTTTTCTGGCTCCCATAGACAGAGTACAGAGACTGGTAAAGGCGGGTAATGCCGTAACTGAACTCCTTATAAAGATACCCGATGGAGATAATACAAAAACCGCAGCAGCAGCTGTTCAGTTAGTACTTGATAAAGGTGGGAATTCCGAGTTGATTGCAAAGCCCTTTCAGGAACTCAGCTTTACATATTTCTGGATTGAACTGGCCCGGAGCATCTACGATATTATGGCTCTTGTGTTCTTTATTCTGGCCAGTTCTGTAATAGTAAACACAACAATGATGGTTATCTTTGAGAGGATGAAAGAGATAGGCACCATAGGGGCAATGGGGATGACAGGTGGAGAGATTCAGAAGCTCTTTTTCCTTGAGGCATTCTACATTGGTTTGATAGGTGCTTTAGTTGGTGTTATCCTTGGCATTGGGATGACCATACCCCTCTCTATATACGGTATTGATTTCAGCGCTTCCATGGAGGGAATAGATTTTGATATCTCAAATATTATCTACCCCAAACTTAGCTTCAGATCAACTGTATTTGTATATATCTACTCGGCTGCAGTCTCATCTCTCGCAACTATTCTACCAACCCGGAAGGCAGCCCACATTGAACCGGTAGAAGCTCTTAGGAGCACATAAAAGAATTAGGGAGGATAATAAAAAAATGAAACAGAAAATTATGGTATTAGCCACATTATTTATATTTATTGCAACAAGTCTGTATGCTATAACAGCGGAAGAAATAATTAAAAAAATGGAGCTTAACCTTGTCTATGACACTGCTGTCGTGGAAGGACGAATGGTTATCAACGACCGTTTCGGGACAAGAACCAGTACCTATATTTCATATACTGAAGGGGAAGAAAAATCCCTCCTGGAATTTACAAACATAGAGGATGCAGGTCAAAAAATACTGCGTCTTGAGGATGAAATTTACCTTTATTACCCGGATGCAGAAGAAACAATTCGCCTTCAGGGAGCAGCCCTTCGTCAGGCAGTTATGGGTTCAGACTTTTCCTATGAAGATATGACCGGAGATAAAGGGATCCTTGGATCCTACAAGGTAACTCTTGACGGAGAAGGGAGTATTGACGGGAATCTCTGTTATATTATTACACTAACAGCAAAAACAAGGGATGTGCCATACCAGAAAGAGATTATGTGGGTAGATAAAGAGTTATTTGTTTACAGACAGGTTCATAAACTGGCTAAATCGGGAAAACTTCTTAAGGAGATGAAGATTACCGATCTGATAATTGTTGATGGTTTACATATACCATCCAGTTTTACCATGGAGGATAAGCTTAAACGTAATTCTTCTACAGAGTTTTATATGGATTCAA
>JAUVLL010000348.1 GCA_030600745.1 Spirochaetaceae bacterium
GGTAATGACAGATCCAAAAAATGTTATATATGCCATAGAAAGTATAACATTTTGATCCCAAATAACAGAGACTGTTTCAAAAGAGAATGTGTATATCCAAAAAAGAATTCCAGCTACGGCAGCTTCAAGAAATGCAAGGATAAGAACATCCATTTTTTTTGCATATATACCAAGGAGAGCAAGTTCCAGGCCAAAAAAAACAGCACCAATCAGGGTAATCCCATCACCTCTGGAAATTGAGAAACTTCCCTGCAATGTAAGAAACCCTATTCCAAGAACAGTTAAAAAAACAGCAATAAAGCTGTTCCCTTTAGGCCTTTCTCTTGTAAGAATCCAGGCTATAAAAGGGACAATAATAACATAAGCACTGGTAATAAAAGCATTATTTCCAACAGTAGTATACTTTAACCCGGTAGTTTGTCCTATAAATCCACCAAACATCATCGTGCCCGTAATAACACCAATAAAAATATCAGTAAGACTCATTTTTTTTATTCTATTCCATAAAAAAACCAACATTAAGAGTGCACAAATAGAAAATCTAATAGCATTCATAAAACCAGGAGGAATTACTTCCAAAGCACGTTTGGCTACAATATAGTCTCCCCCCCACAGTATTGCCGAAAAAAGTATAGACATATCAGCTAAAAATATTTTTTGTCTATTAGTAAGATTTCTTAAAAAATTCATTAATGGCACCCTTAGAGATTCCCGGAACAACCTCTATTTAAAAATAAATTATACCAGTTTATATTTCTATTACATTGGTATCCAAAGTAATATCCAGCTTCGCAGCTTCGGCCAGGAAATAATCCACTTGATCGTACTCCATCATATCGGAAGAGATTAACCCTTTTTGTGTAATTTTGTCATTCACAAAAAGCTTTGTAAAAAGGGAACCACCCTGTCCTGTAAAATAAGTCTCACCTGAAAGGCCAGATTTTTCAAAGGCATCCACACAACCAAGAGAGTTTACATAGGTTTCAACTCTAACCTTTTTCCCATCCTTCATACCTATGGCTTCAACCAGCATTGCTCCTGAATCATCCAATAAACCTTCATCAAGGATCTCTTTAATTTCATCCTGATATTTTGGAGCAGGAGGTGTAAGTTTTAATGCTAATTTCCTGGGTATAACCCGCTGCTCGTCAAGCTCTACTGCCTCCTCAGATAGCATCCCCATTTTGTAGAGTGATTCAGCAAATTCTATACCATAACCGCCATACTTAAAATAAACGTTCTTAACTCCTTTAAAGAACTTCTCTGAGTTAAGTCCCATAAGTACAGTTTCGTCATGGGCATGCTCGACATGTTTAATTACCCGATCATCGTGTTTAAATTTCTTGTAAACAGGTAATTCAAATGGTTTGGATGCTACTATTTCTCCATTTATAAATGGAAAAGCATCATCAGACATGTCAGCATAGGCTACTTCAGGTGACCACCAGAAAGGGAGAAATCGTTTTGCCTTTACCCCTTCCCATACATACATATTAATAGTTTCACAGGAATCGAGCTTACGCATTGCATACCTTGCAGCAACGCAGATTATCCCTGGAGCAGATCCTGTGCTAATAAGAGCAGTCTTACCAATAGCCTTAAACTTTTCACTGGTTTCAGTAAGCATCTGCTTAATACCCTCTACCCAGTCAATATCGGGAGTATCAGCAGCTGCGAAGTCCTGATAATTAGTTTTAGCCTTAAGAGCAGCTTCTAAAACAATTCTACCAAAAGCCATTGGGAGAGCATTAACTATAAGATCCACGCCTTCTGCAGCTTTTACTATGTTCAGAACCTTTGTTGCATCAATCTTAAGAGGAGTTCCCTTCTTCAACAGCTTACAAAGTTCATTAACAGCTTTCTCATCATAATCTGCACAAATAATCTCTGATACATTAGGCTCTTCATCCATACGCTTAGCAACCGTGCTTCCCTGAGCGCCAACGCCAAGTATTAGTAATTTTTTCATAAATTTATCCTTGTTGAGACGCAAAATCCTGAGTCTTTACTTCATTATCGAAGGTAATATCAAGTTTAGCTGCTTCATCAAAAAAGAATTGTCGTGCATCCCCATCCAGAACCTCCGGAGCAATACATCCTTTCTGGGTTACTGCATCCTCAATCATCATCTTTGTAAAAATAAATGCACTCTGTCCTGTTATATAGGCTTCATGACTTATTCCTGCTTTACTGTATGCTTCAATAAGCCCTGGTGCATTAACATAACTTGTTACTTTCATAGATTTTCCTGCTTTCTCCCCTTCTACAAGAACCTGAAAAGCTCCCTCTTCTGTTATTAAACCTTTCTCTATAACATCTTCAATCTCTTCTTTATATTTAGGCGCTGGAGGAGCATGCTCTATAACCAGATCAAATGGTGTATATTTTATACCCTTATACTCTCTCTCCTCTTTTGAAAGAAACCCCATATTATATAGAGCCTGGGATAATTCTACGTGAGGTCCACCATATCTAAAAACAATGTTCTTTACCCCCTTAAGGCATGTATCTGAATTAATTCCCATAGTAATGGGTTCTTCATGATTATGATCCACCATGCGGATCTCTTTATCTACACCCGGAAATTTCATCATAACCGGATGGGCAAAGGGTTTTGTACTTATATGTTTACCATCCTTGAAACGAATAGGATCAAGGCTCATATCTTCGAAGGCAACATCAGGAGACCACCAGAAAGGAACAAATTTTTTCGCCCATACACCTTCGTAAACATTCATTTCTACAGATTCAACAGAATCAAACATTTCAGCTATTTCCCTTACAAGTACATTCACAAGACCAGGAGCAGAACCTGTATTTGTTATAGCAAGAGTTCCAGCATTTTTAAACTTCCTGTCCATTTCTGTGAACATATATCGAGTAGCAGCAACTTCATCCATTCCCTCAATTTTAGTCATACAGAGATCCTGGTAATTGGCTTTTAGTTCCAACGCCGCTTCCATAACTGTCATATTGAAACTGATAGGAAGACCGTTAACAATAATATCAACGTCCATTCCTATTTTAACAATATCACCGACATTTTTTGCATTTACCTTAACTGCTACGGCTTTGGAAAGATCTACTGCTAAAATTTCTGTAGCTTTCAAGTCGTAATCTGCACATATAATTTTTTTAACC